>CAYGXB010000248.1:0-5076 GCA_964353605.1 uncultured Bacteriovoracaceae bacterium | reverse complement strand
GGTGAAGGTCGAGGATCGAAATTCATAGGAATATGGAGCTGCTGTTCTTTTAAAAATATTATTTCAAGCTGTGTAAGTATATATAGATAAATTTTCCGAGATGTTAGGCGTAAAAGATGCGGAAAGGGAGGAATATCCCACGGTAACGTCAAAGTCATATGGAGATGAGAGGGGTGATGATGAATGTTTTGGTATCAGGGTCTCGTATCGTGAATCAGGCTCACCTTTTTTAATGAAAGCTGCGGCATATAGCGATTTTGGGCGGGTAACCCAGGCAGAGAGCTCATGATACGGGCAGGGTTTTCCCTGCACGCCATGAACCGCACTTGATTGTCGTGCTTGGTGTAATTGAAGTAAGGTAAACCCCCGGCAGAGCCGGGGGTTTACCTTACTTCAATTATTGGCAATGAGCTTCAAACGTCCCCATTGCAGGGACGCATCCCAGCCAATCCAACGCTCACGATGAGCACTCTTGAAGGCTGCGGCACCCCAACCCAGAAGCGCTACCCACTTTCCATCAAGCAGAGCCACATACCGCATCGTCTCGCCCACTATCCCCTTAAGACCAAGATAATGGTGCTTTGCCATGAGCTCGTCCCATTGCTTGCGCTCCCCGTATACAATGGGGCGGACTGACAAACTATCCAGTGAGATCGCGGCCCCCTCTCTAGAGCATGACTCTTCACACGATGACCCTGCGCGCATGCTCCAATGATAAACACATCGGAAATGAAAAAGCCAGAAAATTATCTATACCCTGCTACAGCCGCTATCAATCCGCAACTATGACGGAGCCCTGGGGAATATCCTATTGCTCTTGTACACAAAATGAATATAGTATATAAATAAGTTTGGCCTCTTTTGCCAGTTCAACAGATGTGAAGAGAGAGGAGCAAAGAGCTATGATTTATCTTAAGATCATGGAGCTGATAAAGACAGATGCTGATGAACTGTCAAGACGCGTGGTTAGAGATGTGATCAGCCGGGGCGAGACTCAGTACCATAAAAAATTCAGTGATGAGTTTATGTATGAGCGTGTCTATGACATATACAGGGGATTGAACCGTTGGCTCGACAGGGCGACTCCAAAGGAAGAGATACAAAAATTCTATAAGGAACTGGGGAGAAAGCGTTTCCAGGAAGGCATCCCGCTCCATGAGGTGATCATGTTCCTCATGCTCATTAAGCGGCACCTCTGGCTATACCTCCTTGAAAAGCACTTTATTGAGTCCTCCTATGAACTCCAAAAAAGTCTGGAGCTTAACAACAGGATCGTGTTATTCTTTGACCGGGCCATACTTGCAGCGACGCTGGGATATGAGGAGGCGCTTGTCAAGGGCATGAAGAGAAGCGGTGAAGGTGGGATACTCTCCAAGTTCTTCAAGAAGAAATAGCATTATTCATCCAGAGTAAACCTCACCCCGATCTTGAATACTCTGCGTGCAGGGAGCTCAAGGATAGCCGTACCCAGCTTGTGCTTGATTTCCTTGATGATCTCCCCCGCCCTCTCTTTGCTTGGAGCGATGACCGTAAACCAGCAATTGGGATGCCCTGTGCGGACATAGTTGTGGGTAACCTCCGGGTATGCATTAGCCACCCGCGCATACTCTTCAATCCTCTCTTCCGGGATGGTTGCGGCGCACAGCGTCGAGTACCAGTCGAGCCTTCTAGGGTCGATAGTGGCGCCGATCCTGCGGATAATGCCGGATTCACGCATGCCCTTAATCCGCTCGATGACCTCCTGCTCTGGTATGCCAAGTTCCCTGGCAAGAAGGGAATTAGGCCTGTGCTCTAGGGGGAAGGCGGTATTGATGAGATTAAGGATTGCCTTATCTGTTTTATCCATCTTTGAACCAGCAGATGGGATCGGTGCCCAGGGTGTTGTCTAGGATCTCGAACGCTCGTGCCCTGCAGCCGCCGCAGAGATCTTTATACGTACACCGGCCGCATTTCCCTATGAGTCCCATACCGTCTCTGAGTCGCTTGAGCTCGGGCGAGTTCTGCCAATGGGTGGCAAAGGGAGCTTCCTTGATGTTTCCGCATGGCAGTGCCAGAAACCCGCAAGGCTGAATCGACCCGGTGGAGGAAATGAATCCGAAGTCCTCTCCGGCCAGACAGCCTTTGGTCCTTATGGGTTCGCCTTTCTCGACGAGTATCCTGGAGAACTGGGGTGCGCAGGTGGCTTTGCATTCGATCCCACTCGTCTTATACACCGTGTAGAAATCTTCGAGCATGGTGCGATATTCATGGATGGTCGCTGGCTTGAGGTAATGTCCCCTTCCGGTAGGGACTAGGAAAAAGACATGCCAAGCAGCCGCCTTGAGGCTTTTGATGAAGGGTGGGAATGAACCCATCTGTGAGATATTTATGGCCGCAACGGTGGTATTGATCTGTACCGGGATATCGGCAGTTCTCAGATGCTCTATACCCTTGAGAGCAAGTTCGAATGCGCCGGGCCGTCCCCTGAACTGGTCATGTATTGCGCTTGTGACCCCGTCCAGGCTCACGGCTACCCTGGCGATGCCGGAGACCTTTATTTCCCTGGTGACTTCCGGGGTTACCAGCGATCCGTTCGTGGCCAGTGTCATGCGCAATCCGTAAGACGTACCGGAGCGTGCCAGAGCGAATACATCCTCCCGCACGAGCGGCTCACCCCCCGAAAGAATGACCATCTTCGTTCCGAGTGTGGCCAGCTCTTTCAGGAGGGTCTGCCCCTGCATGGTGGTTATTTCCTGGGGATCCCTGTCTCGCGTCGCCGAGGCCCGGCAGTGCAGGCAATTGAGGTTGCATGCCCTAGTCAGTTCCCAGGCGAGAATGAAGGGCGCCTTCATGAGAGCAATTCTGCAATCCGTGGGGCGAAGTAGGTGATGATCATGTCCGCACCAGCCCTCTTTATGGCGGTGATGCTCTCCATTATGACCGCATCCTCGTTGAACACGCCCGAAGATGCAGCCGCCTTGATCATGGCATACTCTCCGGACACCTGGTAGGCGCAAAGCGGCGTATCGAATTCGTCGGCGATCACGCGGATGACATCGAGGTAAGGCAAGGCCGGCTTGACCATGATGATATCAGCCCCTTCTTCGATATCGAGTGCAGCCTCCCGGAGAGCCTCGCGGACGTTGGCCGGGTCCATCTGGTACCCCTTTCTGTCCCCGAAAGCAGGGACGGAACCGGCGGCCTCCCGGAAGGGGCCGTAAAATGCTGAAGCATACTTAACGGCATAGCTCAGGATGGGAATGTGTTCATATCCGGCTTCGTCGAGGGTCTCGCGAATGATCCCAACCCGTCCGTCCATCATATCGGATGGTGCGATTATACCGGCGCCCGCCTTGACATGCGAAAGGGCGATCTTCGCCAACACTTCGAGGGTGTCATCATTCAAGACCTCCCCCTGTTCATCGACGATCCCGCAATGGCCATGATCGGTGTATTCGCACATGCAGACATCCGTGATGACGAGCAGATCAGGCTCTTTGCTCTTTATCTCGTGGATGGCCTTCTGCACAACCCCGTCCTTCCTGTGCGCCTCGGTGGCATACGTATTCTTCCTCGATGGAATCCCGAAAAGGAGGACCGCCGGTATACCTCTGGCGTAAATCTTCTTTGTCTCACCTGATACCATGTCCGGCGAGTACCTGAACTGGCCGGGCATGGACTGGATGGATTCCTTGATCGATCTGCCCTCCTTTATGAACAGGGGGTAGATGAGGTCACTGATCGAAATGGTTGTCTCTCGCACCATCCGACGGATCGTCTCCGTCCTCCGCAGCCTTCTCGGCCGGTGTTCGGGAAACATAACTCCTCCCTTTTGTTTTTTCTTATGTCTATATATCGCACGCGAAGATGATGCAAGGGCTCACGTAATGAAGTGTCCCGACTCTTTGATAATGTCCCCTGGAGAACTCGATAGAAATGTCCCCATGAGAGTAAGTAGGGTGGCCTGATGGAGGGGCCATGGGGGGGGGTACTGATGAGCAAGAAGGAACGAGATCGGTTGGAGGTGCTGGGGGTGGAAAGAGCGGGTCGGTGTCAGTCTTGTGGTGGCAGCGGAAGCGATGGCATTTCTCAGGGCTGATTATCTTCCAGACCTTGATGCGTTTCTTATCCATCGAGGGGTTTCTGATGCCAAGGTTATTGAACGCACCAATATAGGAGATCAACATCTTATCCCCTGTCATAGAGATTTTAAGCCATATCTCGAGCAAGCCTTAAAAGAAAGGCCACCTAGTCCTTATCTGTTCACTTGTGATGAAAGTCGCGTCGAAGGTAAGCGACACACCGAGAAAATCTATCGTTGGATCTTGAAAGAAGCTTGTACCCATTGCAATGAGGTCATAGATGTTTATCGTGGAACTAAAACAAGCACAGCATCTCAACTTATGAATGAAGTTGGCCTATCGAGAGCCGAGCTCCAGGAGGCCGGTGATTGGGCACGATACGAATCAACGGAACCTTACGCTAGAGCAAGCACAGCAACGAAGAGAAATTTACTAGAACGTAAGGTTATTAACATCGATGAAAGAAGGGTTAAAAATGAGTTTACAAACCCGTTGTAAACCCATTTCATTTCAAAGATATCATCCCCAATAACTTCAATAGGTTATTGGTGGAGGCGGGGGGAATCGAACCCCCGTCCGAAGGCCTTCAGCACAAGGCGGCTACATGCTTAGCCTGTGTATGATTTCTCGACCATGTCCCGCCCGCAGGCAGGCCGTCTATGGTCCAGCCCCTGTGTTACCATCCCTGCCTTGGGGCCAAGCAGGAACGGGCGCCTATCCTCATTTGACACCCCGTTATAACCCGATAGGCTGGGTTATAAGGAGCGTGGCCGGTTATTAGGCGGCCATTGCGTAGTTGTAATCGTCGGCACTTATCGTGCTCTGCCTGTTTTACGAGGCGACAGACCTCGGCATGCTCCTTGAACCTCAACTACCTCCGTCGAACCCATTGCGCCCCCGACGATCCTTCACCTCTCTATTAGTACCTATCGTCACGGTTGTCAAATGTATTACCTTGCTCCTGTCGCGACTCTTTGATAATGTCCCCTACCAGACTCAATAGAAATGTCCCCTA
>CAYGXB010000247.1:0-5077 GCA_964353605.1 uncultured Bacteriovoracaceae bacterium | reverse complement strand
TGGATGCTACACTAAATTGCTGGCTGAGGTGTCTCATTTTCATTGACACATTCCGTATCGACTAATATTTAAGGTCTTCTCAAGAGATCGATATCCTGGGCCATATCATTCCTAGATGCGCCTTCTGGCACGAGCTCTCTAATTTTAATCCAACGAGAAGATCAGCGACAACTCAGGACTACTTGTGCTTACATTGAAGCCGTACCCAAATTACACATCCCCAATTTACTGTAATTTCCCCATTCTCAATTTTCATTAACGTCAACAATTCTCAGTTATCCATGGATCTATAGAACCTTCACTATTGCACCGTGGCGGGAAATAATTGTTCTTTATCTGATAATAGTGTCGAAACAGAAAAAGCATATAAGGGAGAAAAGGATAAATGTTCCGGGGAAACCAAGAAAGCTTGTTAACTGTATGAAATCCATCCATCATAGTGCTCGACTCCCACTGTATTACATTCCCGGTTTGCTGTAATCCCCAAGTATTATATCGTTTCGCAGTTTCTTCTGACGAGAAAACAGCCTCAAAATGCAAAGGTCTTTGATATTCCAAAGTTTTCATACCCGATACATTGCGTACAGCTTCTGCGGCTTGTTCATGCAAGAGCTTTCGCCCCTTTTTTATATAGGCAATGTTTTGGTCACCGAGTGTATATGCTTCTTTTCTTTTTTCGACTGTAACCGTTTTCAGCCAAGGCATTACACCCACTGCCTGTTCTACAGCAATATCTTCACCAGAGACGAAACCGATAGGAATTCCAAGCTCACCAAAACAACCGCCATAGAGTTCCATTTCACAGACAGGTTTTTTATTTAATCTAAGCTCTAAGAATTCACCAAAATGTGTGTGGGGGAAAAAAGCATCTTTTGTTCCTGAAGCTGCGTGAATAGCAACATATAAAACCATGTCATAGTGAGATATTGATCCAAATATGGTCGGCTTTACATAGGGACCTCCATTATATCCTGCCTGTGGATTAAGCTTCTTACGGATGCAATTGAAACCGGTATCATGGGTATCCTTAACGGTGACCTTATCTGCTCCGCCATCAAAAGCACCCTTGATGACGCAGTTAACATCGCAGGTAAGACATTCTCGTCCATATTGCCATTCTGGTGTTCCACGCATACATTGACGTTTTCGCCAGATACCGAAACTTCCTTCCATATCTGCAAAGACTGCTACATGCATTGACACCTCACTTTTTTAAAAATCACTGAAGCGTGATACGTAATATCCTATAATAGTTCGATCCTTGTGTATTATCAACATACCTGAATATCTAAGGCCTTCACGAACGAGTTACCCCACAACCGATTCCTACGACTCAAGGCTGCTCACTCTCCCGTAACATGGCCCAATGGGGAATCTCAGTGTCTGGAATGGCGCCTCTCTCAAGTACTCTGAATCCATACCGCTGGTAGATCTTCACGTTCTTCTCGCTCTGCGTTTCAAGAAAGCAAGGCAGCTTCTCTTTGTCCAGACGAGCAAACATTGCCTTCAATAATCTTCTCGCATAACCCTTCCCCTGATAGCATGGATCTACAGCAATGGGCGATAAATGCCAGTGTGGAGAATCTATCCACCTCCTGCGGATTGCAGAAACGTAATCCTCAATTGAATTCAGTCTCGAAATGACTTTGCGACCTGCTTGATGATATAGGTAAAAACCTCCAGCCCGCAATATTCTCCATCGCGTCATATGAACGTTCTCGGAGGAGATCCACACGGCCACTCCTTCCAGACGAGGAGACACAGCATAGACTTCACCGTACAAAGCACCATAGCGGATCCGAAACTGGAACAAGAATGGCAATATTCTCTTTCTCTCTTCTGCATCAACAATGATATGAGCATACAATGCCTCATCCTGGAATGCCCTAGCAAGCACCTCTGCAGCCGATTTTACCTCAGTCTCCCGTACACGCAAGAGATTGTCCAAATCATTCATCCCAAACGCTATCTCCTGACGATAACTGTGTCCTGCATTGTGGATGCCTGACAATTACTATACAGCAAAATCGCTGTATCAAGATATATTATTTGGGGTATACCACCCATATACAAAAACCAAATTAATCTAAAGTGTTATATAACTGTGATCCCTTTTAGAATCTCAAAAGACTAAAATAGATAAGGTCTTCAAAAGAGATCGATATACGGGCTATTTCATTTCAGGGTGCGCCTTGTGGTGCGTGATCTTCATTTCCACTTCACTTCGCTTGGATCGGGAAGCGATATTTATTGGCTTGATTTCACTCTCCTAAAATATAACAATTGCGGATGTGATCCGCAGTGGAAAGGGGGGGTGAGTTGTCATTTTCTGTAATATGTATATCCGGAGTCTAAAAATATCATTTTATTGAGTGAGGTCAGAAATGGTAGACGCTCTGTTATCAAAAAGAAAGATCATTGTTTTCGGTTGGGTTTGTTTGCTCTGCATTGTTCTTTTTTCAGGAACAGCACAGGCCTGCAGACTGTATGGGGTCATTTCAGAAAGTCTCCCCGACGGACTCCTGGAGAAGCATCTTGTCACCGATCCCAATTCTTTGAAAGAACTGTGCAGGTTGGGCAATAAAGATGGTTGGGGGATTGGTTATATCCCTATAAAGGGGGAGAAGGCTTCCATTGTCCGTGGGGCAATCAGGGCCAGTGCGGATCCAGGATATGATAAATTGGTCCAAAGCCTTGAAGTGTCAAAACCCCAGATTCTCATTGCCCATATCAGGTGGTGTTCGTCTGGATGTTGTGCTCATGGAAAGGATGCCATTGAAGATCCCCACCCCTTTTATCGTGATCAAGATGGGAAGCGCTGGATCTTTGTGCATAACGGCGGAGTGAGTATCGAACGTATGCAGAAGCTCATCGGTGAGGAATATCTCAGAGCAAACCCACCCAATGGATCAGCAATCGCCGCCTGCAGTGATAAGGTTGTTGATTCCGAGCTTTATTTTCTCTACCTTTTAAAAAATATCGAGGAGCACAATGGTGATGCCGTCAAAGGCATCATGGCCGCGATCTCATCAATGGTGAAAAAGGGTGAAAAGGACTCAATGAATTTCATCTTAAGCGATGGCCAAAACATGTGGGCTTTTCGTCGCAATACGCAAGGTGTTTTGAGCCGCATTATATCCCTGTATATGCCCTTCACGCTTTATTATCTGCATGACCCCTCAAAAGGCTACTCTGTAGTGGCCAGCAGGTATCCAACGAAAGAGCAGGGCAACTGGATTGCCATGCAGGATTATGATTTGGTGGTCTTTAACGGCAATCAACCTCCGCAGAAAATAACGATAAACCCTTTTAAGGAATAAAGAAGGGTTCTTCCCAAAGAATGGAGAGGCATCCCACATCATCCCCGGGCAAGAGCATCCATTGCCTTTGGTTGTTAGATCTTGGACGGATTCCGCTCACCCAATCCAGACCCTAATATTTCTTTTTTTGAACTAGCCACGATTAGATCTGACAGTTTCGATGTAAACAGACATACCCTCAGAAGAAATGGTTTTCAGATCAGATTGTGGCTGCTCCAGATTATGACTCAATCGACTTCTTTACACCTTCCTGCTACCTTATCTCTTCTCTGTATTGCAGCAACTTTGGTTGTCCTCGATGCAGAACCTGCCTGCCTCGACCTGGATGGTTGTGTGGGTTATGCCGAACTTTTTCGCAAGCATAGCGTTCACCTGTCGTACGACCCAATCGGTGTCCAGTTCTTCCCGGTTCTGTTCCATGCAGAGGTGACAGGAGAGGAAAACCTCGGACGAGTTGACCGACCAGATGTGAAGGCCGTGCACATCACGCGCCCCGGAGGTCTCGATGATACTGCTGTAGACATCGTTCGTATCGACATCCTTCGGTGCAACCTGGAGGATAATGCGCAAGGCCTCCAGAATGATATCGAAAGAGCTTACGCCGATCATGATCACGATGAAGATGCTGATGAGGGGATCGAGCCAAAGGATATGGGTGTAGAGCATTAGCATGCCTGTGGCGATGACGGCGAGGGAGGAGAAGGCATCATACAGGAGGTGAAGAAAGGCAGCTCGGACATTGAGGCTGGCGTCCTTTCTGCCCAGGACAAGGAGAGAGAGGATGTTTCCGGTTAAGCCTACGAAGGCGATGGGCAGCATGATTCCGAGGTTAACGACCACCGGATTGCGCCATCTCTGGATGGCCGCGAAGAGGATGAAGACCCCGATGCCACAGAGCGCAAGGGCATTGATCACCGCGGTGATGACCTCGAAACGCTTCAGGCCGAAGGAATAATCGAGGTCCGGTTTTTTTTCCGAGACCCGCTCGCCCATATAGCCGAAGACGAGCGCGAGGACATCGGAGAGGTTGTGGGTCGCGTCCGAAAGGAGGGCTAGGCTGCCCGAGAGGATACCGCCGGCATATTCGGTGGCGGTGATGATGATATTGAAGAAGATCGTCAGGGCAAAGCGCTTCTTCCGTGAAGATGTGTAATGCTCATGCCCATGCTCGTGATGGTGATGGCTCATATCATCCTCGTCCCGAGCGATCATTCGGTGATATGTTCAAAACCTTGAGAGAGCAGAGTTTTCACGTGCCTGTCGCGGAGGGAATAGTACACGACCTTGCCCCGTTTTCTCTGTTTCACTAGGCGTGCCCCATTCAAGGTCGTGAGCTGGTGGGATATGGCCGAGTGCTGCATGCCCAAGAGGGCGGCAATATCGCAGACGCACATTTCGGAAATGGTGAGGGCGTAGAGGATCTTCAGGCGCGTGGGATCGCCGAAGACCTTGAAGAACCGGCCCAGCTCGGAGATATGATCCTCTTCGTCCGGCATGGCTTTGCGGACTCTGTCAACGACTTCTCGATGGATAACCTTACACGCATGCGGAGATTCTTTCTGCATTATTTGAATATATGCTCATATGAACAAATAGTCAAATCAAAATGGCAGCAGAGAATCACACCTGAGCGCATATGAGGAGGGGGATTGGGTCTTGACTTTTGCTGGGAGGAATTTGTATACAATGCTCATGGCGGCATAGCCAAGTGGTAAGGCAGCGGTCTGCAAAACCGTTATTCACCGGTTCAAATCCGG
>CAYGXB010000246.1:0-5089 GCA_964353605.1 uncultured Bacteriovoracaceae bacterium | reverse complement strand
GACCTTCGACGCAAAGTCGGATGCGCCCGGCTTGGGAACATCCCCTGCAAAAACGCTTGTGTAACCTGCCATCATGAGGAAAACGACGGCAATGGTGGTGAAAAACCTTCTCACAACTCACCTCCTGATCGTTTGTTCTATCGTCGAAACATACATCGCCGTATTGCACTATGCGATGACAAACCTGATGTATCACGTTCTCTTTTGAAAGGCTCTATATGTTTTCCCGGATGGAGCCCGCCTAGGATGGATGCGGCGCAGACTAACCCAACAATATGGCTGCAATAAATATCCTCTGAAACAGGAGAAATCATGGACACCTGGCCGGTCCCTCGACGGCAAACTTGGTGTTTCCGAAATAATAGCAGCCCTGCCCGCAGGATTGATAGGGATATTCCGTCGGCTTTCCGTCAGCACTGATGGTGGTCAGCGTTCCCCGCTGAGGATTTCCGACGATCCGCCAGGTTCCTTGGCCTCCGCTCCGGCTTGCCGAGCCCCAGGCATCTCCTGTGCCTGCCCCCGAGGAATAGCCCGACTCCGAACCGCTGAAATATCTCCCATCCGGGCAGAGCACCACGCGCCTCTCCGTCCCCCCGCTGGACCCAACGCCGGCACTGCTGAAACTATAATATGTGGCCGACATCTGCTGCATGAGCCCTGCATCCGTGGGGCCGGAGGCCATCGCAGCACCCTGGGAACCCTTGGTTGCTGTTCCCCCTGCCGTCCCCCCCGCCGTGCCTTGCATATTCGCCCATTGCTGCTGATTGGCCTGATACTCTTTCTCGTTGGCCGACCAGGAAATCAAGGTCTTCCTCTGGGCGTCAAACACCATGTCGTAGGGCACCCATCCCTTCCAGTACTCATGGAGATTCCAGCGGACGATCCATTTCCCCTTGCTTGTCTTCGACGATGCAGGCTTTCCCAGCAAGGCTTCGACCTGTTCATACTTCATGCCGGGCTTGAGCTCGGATGTCTTAGCGGCCGTCCCGAGCCCCATGCTGCTTTCCATGGTCGCGCATCCTCCCATGAGGAGGGCGGCGCTGACGATAAACAATACAATGATCAGTCCCCATGCATGTCTTTTCTCCTCATATCCCCGGACATTCTCCCTTAAAGCCGATACGAAAAATTGCATGCGCTTCTTCCCCTCCTTGTCGTCAAAAAATATGGATTGTTTGAAATAAGCCCTCCCTGAACACCTTCACGACCGGATTACGCTCACCTGTTGCATGCATCCCAAGAGAATCATGGGGCAAAACAAGGAACTTTGTCAAATCAAACATGAGCTTGCATGATGCAAATGCATGCAGTCGATATGAAACCATACTGCAGGGTGCTCCTGCAGCCGATCCCTTCCTGGCGATCCGAACTTGGGAAACAGGGTCGTCCGAAGTGACCCAGCCTCTTCAAACCAGATGTTTTTAGCAGGCATGCCCATGCTGCCGCGAAGGCCCTGGACCCGCTTGAGATTAATGGCCGGGTGACTGATCTTTTATGGGTTGAGCAGTTCCTTGATCTCATCGACAGCCTTGTAGAATTGTCGGGCGATCTCGCCTTCGCGTTTCAAGGACTTGAGGTAGTAATAGAAGGCCAGGCTCTCGTCCAAATGGTGTTTCCAGTCATGGCAGGAGACAGTGCCGTTCTTCAGATAAAGGTAGGGGCAACCGCCCATGCAGATGGGCAGCAAAATGCACTCGGCGCACTCGATCGCAAAGGGGTCTCGTGCTGCCCAACGCTGTTTGTTTTCTCGCATGCTCTCGGTCTCGGGTTTGAGGAGGTGCCCGATTTCCGCATTGTTCTCGGCCACGTCGTTCCAGCAATTCACTATGTTGCCTCCAGGTGTGATGACAAAGGCGCCCGCGCTGTCGGCCAGGCAGTGGGTATTGCACGCCTGGGGGACGCGGAAGGCATGGAATCCCCGCTTGATGAGCTCGAAATCGGTCTCGAGCTCAAGCAGCGAGAAGTCCATGTCGGTGATGCACGCCCCGGCCACATCGCTGCACACGGCATTATAGGGATAGGTCCGGCCGAGATAGGGATGAACTGATTTCCCCAGGTTTTCTTTCAGGAGCAGATCAATGAGGTCGATGATATGGCCTCGGTTGGTCTGGTCGACATTGATCCGCAGGTTGACGCTAAGGAGCGGGGATGCTTCCTTGAGGTTATCGAGGATGCGCTGGTAGGTGGCCTCGCCGCTCTTGAGCGGCCGCCTGGCATCGTGGATCTCCGCCGGGCCGTCGAGGGTGACCTGCACGTGTTGCACCTTGAGGCTAGTTAGGGTCGTGGCGATATCGCCGGAGAGGAGGTAGCCGTTCGTGATGAGGGAGGCGGAATACTTCGTCTTTCTCTCCTCGCAGAGAGCGGTGAAGGCCCCGGTGAGTCGCTCGATGGCATCCATCTTGAGGAGCGGCTCGCCGCCGAACCAGGTGACCGAGAGGCTTGCCTCCGGCTGCAGGCGCTCCTTCACGAACGCGATGAGCGCTTCTTCGACCTCAGGGCTCATCTCGGCCGGGGCATGCTTTTCGTAGCAGTAGATGCAGCGGAAGTTGCAGGCGAGGGTGGGGAGGATGGTGAGGCCGAGGCCCCTGTGCTGGGAGCAAGCCTGACGGTGGAGTTGTTGCAGGTATGCACGTTCGTCGATTGCATCGTCGATGAGAAAGCCCTTGTCCATGAGGAGTTGCCTGAGGCCTGTCTCATCGGGTGAGGAGGGATCACGGAGGATTTTTTCCGCCTTGTCCGCCTCGGCAGATTCGAAAGCCAGGAGATTGAGGGTAAAGAAGTTGAAGAACAGGGCGATCCCGTCCGGCAGAACCGTCTTGAAGTTATATCGCGAAGTCTTCATACACGACGATCAGGGTTGAAGTGTAGTCCCGCACGATTATTTCGGGATGTTCGTCACCGGAGCGTCGTCGCCCCCTACCTGATCTGCTGGGGGGTGATGTAGCGACGCTGGTTGAGCATGGTTTGGACCTGTAGAGCAAGCTGCTGGGTGGTGGTCACGTTGAAAAACCGCATGAGGTCCTGGATGTACGGGTCGATCCTGAACTGGTTCAGGAGGTCGACGAGACCTGCGCTGTGTGTGCAGTTGTGTCCGCAATCGTTAAGACTAGGGCATTTCTGACCCGAGCACTCATTGTCGCCGCAGCTCGTGAGCTCCCCGCAATTCTGGTCGTTGCAGTCGTTCGTGTCACATCCGCCCCCCGGCGATGGACCCCCAGGGCCCCATAAATCCAAACAGCCCATGCTGTCGCGGGTACAGACGTGTTCTGTGCAGTGGTCCAAGATCGGGCACGTGCCGCTCCCGAACCCGCCGCAGTCTCCTAGGTTGGGGCAGAAGGATGCTTCGCCGACCAGTGCCCCGTATTGCACCATGCAACCCGTGAGAGTGCCGCGTGCCATGCCCTGAACCGGGACCATGGGCTGGCCGGGCTGTATCTGGCCGGGCTGTAGGGTCTGCGTGGGGCTCATGGTTTGACTCGGTGTGGTCTGAAGGATGGGTTTATACATAGTGCACCCATCTTGGGGACAACTATTAGAAACCATCCTTTGCAGCCGGCTGATTTGAGCCTGGGTCAAGGGCCTCTTCACCTGGCTGAGTGGTGCCAGAGGGGTAATCCTCCCGAACTCGCTCTCGAAGACCTGGCGGTTGAAGCCGCTCAGCTTCACCTTGAGCATCTTGAGGTTCGTCAGGGTAGCTGCATCGGCGTTGGAGATCAGCAGCGTGAGATCAGTGACGCTGAGACCAGCGGCGGCGGCGATCGTCTTGAGGATCTTGGCCATGGCCTCCCGACGGGTTAATGCATCTTCAAACATGTCATCCTCCTCTATCTATAATATGGTGAATCACAAAATCATGCTGCCAGTGCAGGGTGGGTAAGTTGATAATATACCACTGTGTATGCCATGGTCAAGAGCCAGCAGAGGATGATGTGGTCAGCCTGAACGGCTTAGGTTGAAGCTGAAGAAGGCGCATGGTGCAGCCATATTGCAGATAACGTCAGGATAAATCATTGGTTGCGATCGGCGCATGCAGAATCAAACCGATTGTTTTTTTCTGAAGATACCCCTACTATGCAATGAAAGCTCAAAGGATCATACGCTGCATGGTCGTTGCGTCGAGAACGGGGAACCTGTCTGAAATGAAGAGCAGAGGAAAGAGCTTATCTAACATAGTCCTCGGCTTGATCCTCTTTTTATGCATCACCTCCAACACCCTTTATGCGCAACAAATGTCTGTGCTCGAGTCAGACGGGGTGCGTGTCTATTTCGATGCACCCCGTGCCTCCGCTGCCCAACAGGTCGCACAGGTCTATCCAACGGTGAAGACCGAGCTGGAGACGACGTTGACGTGGAAAGTGGATTTCAGGCCCACGGTGCTGCTGGTGACCGACCGCAAGACCTTCGCGAGCATGGCGGGGAGCCCCTTGTTCGTCGCGTATGCCCTTCCGGAGAAGATGCTCATCGTCATTGACTACTCGAGGATGAACACCGAGCCCTTCACCCTCGCAACCACCCTCAAGCATGAACTGTGTCACCTCCTCCTCTCCCGCGCCATGCAAACAACGCGACTCCCCCGGTGGCTCGATGAAGGGGTCTGCCAGTGGGCAAGCGGCGGGTTCGCGGAGCTCGTCACGGGCAGAAAACAGTCCGCTCTTGCCTGGGCCGCCTTGAGTGGAAGATTCATCGCGCTGAATGCACTTTCAATCAATTTCCCGCAAGATGAGCAGTCTTTGGCCCTTGCCTACGAAGAGAGCCGGAGCGTAGTGGAATACATCGTGTCAAACTTCGGGAAAAACGGCATCCTGAACATCCTCGCTGCCATGCAAAACAGGCACAGCGTGAACGATGCCGTAAGCATGGGCCTGGGGATATCCATCGAGGAGTTGGAAAGGCAATGGCAGGGGAGCCAGCGAAGCTGGACCGTCGTCATCGCAGCCCTGGTCGCAAACCTCTACACCATCCTCTTTGTTTTCGCCGCCCTGCTTACCTTGGCTATCTACATGCGCTTACTCATCAGGAAGAGGCGCTTTAGGGACGAAGAGGAAGACGACAGCAGCGTTCCTTGAGATTCATACCCCTCGGCGCTTTA
>CAYGXB010000245.1:0-5098 GCA_964353605.1 uncultured Bacteriovoracaceae bacterium | reverse complement strand
TGATTGCCCAACCGTGATGGTCGTATCAGCCTGTGGTGCAACGACGGTTGCGATTAGGGCTGATTCCTCGGGCGTGCCCCCTATGCCGTCATCTTCGCTATGCGTGCTGTTATCGCTGCCTCCCCCGCCGCTGCCGCATCCTCCCGATATGACTAGTTGGACGAATAGGAGCACAAGGATCCATCTGCTTAACATGCCAATCCCCTTTCCAGATTCAGCCATGCCAACGCATGTTCGTAGTACCATTCTGCTTTGCACATGTGAGTAAGTAGTAGCAATTTATACACCAGACATGCGACGTGGATTATAGTGGACATGCCCTATAGTCACCAGGAATTCCTTGCCGGGTGGCAGGCAATATGGTTCACTTCTCTGAGGATGTATGCGGGGTGGACATTGTGATACGAGACGGTGCATTCAGTCGCACGGGAATAGACCGGTGCCACACTGGGAAGCGGCCACACGCCTGGAAAAGCAACGGTATGCTCCAAAAAGTCTTTATCCAAGGGCTTAATTCTGCTACTATTTTAGCATGCGGGTATTGTTCTGTTCGCCTGAGGTAACGCCATATGCCAAGACCGGAGGACTCGCCGATGTGAGCGGGGCGCTTCCCGTTGCCCTAAGGGAACTCGGCGTTCAATGCGATGTGGTCATGCCCTGTTACGGACATGTCAAGGCATCGGGACGCAAGATGGAGAAAGTGACCGAGATCTTCTTCCCCATGGGTGGCGGTATAGCCCAAGCAACGATCTTGCGGCATGGCGAGGTCTATTTTATTGACAATGACGAGCATTTTGGGAGGGGCGAGCTCTATGCCTATGCAAGCATGGACTTCCCGGATAACCTCGAGCGGTTTGCCTTCTTCTCCCGCGCCTGTGTGGAGTTGATACGCTTTCTGGAGGCCGATATCGTCCACTGCAATGACTGGCAGACAGCCCTTATCCCCGCCTATATGAACGCTCTAGAAATTCAGGGTATCGTCACCGTCTTTACCATTCACAACCTTGCCTACCAAGGGCTTTTTGACGTCTCCCTCTGGCCCATCCTTTTCCTGCCCTGGGAATTTTTCAATCCTTCGTGCATGGAGTATTATGGCCGTATTAATGTCATGAAGACCGGGATCGTATTTTCAGATATGATCAACACGGTAAGTTTAACCTATGCCCAGGAGATCCAGCGTCCCGAATATGGAGTGGGCTTGGACGGTCTCCTGAGATCGGTTTCCTATAAGCTTACAGGCATTACCAACGGCATTGATATCAAAGTATGGGATCCGGGCCAGGATTCCTTCATTCCCAGCCCTTATCGTCTTGAAGATCTTCGTGGCAAGGCTGACTGCAAGGAGGCGCTCCAGAAGCGTTTTTCGCTGGATGTACGCGCTGACATACCACTCTTTGGTCTCATCAGCCGGCTGGTGGAACAGAAGGGGGTCGATCTAGTCCTGAATATCATCCCTGAGATGATCCGGGAGGGGTGCCAGATTGTCATTCTGGGAAATGGAGATGCTGGGTATGAGGAGCTCCTGAGGGGGTTAGCGGGTGTATTTCCCGAGAGATGTGGGGTCTTCATCGGATTTGATGAGGTCCTCGCGCATGCTATCGAGGCTGGTTCCGACTTCTTCCTTATGCCCTCGAGGTTCGAGCCCTGCGGACTCAACCAGATGATCAGCATGCGCTATGGCAGTATCCCTATCGTAACCCCTGTCGGCGGGCTTATGGATACGGTGAGAGCCCTTGGTGAGGGGGAAAAGCCGTGTGGGATCAGGGTGCTGGGGACTGACAGCCGTTCTCTTCTGGATGCCGTGCGCAAGGCGGTACGGATATTCTGGACCAAACCGAAGCTTATGGCGGAGATGAAAAAGAATGCCATGAAAAAGGATGTGAGTTGGACAGGTCCTGCCAAACAATATTTTGATATGTATCGCAAACAAAAAGATTTAAAAGAAAGTCGTAGATTTTGAGAGCTCATAGTTTTCTACAAAATGTAGAAAACCCCCCGGCTGTCGATGAAACCATGGTTTGATATGGGCACTCCCCCTTGCCTATAAAGCATTGACGATACGAGAGAATAACTAATAACATATTGATTATACTTGGCATATTTAATACGCTCTTTTGTGCTGATAATCGACGTATCCCGAGTTTGACCTTTGAACGGTTAAGGAACATTATGCGCCCCATTCAACATGCAATCTTTTCATAATCCAGAATATTTGGAGGCTTGGTGTGGTTACGCTAGATCTCAGAGAACTTCATAAGTCGATCGTTGCCGAGATCACCGCTCCTTCAGAGAAAGCATTGATGGAGCAGATAGAACTCTCTTAAAAGAATGGTGGCATCCTCATATTCTGTCCCAGCCTTTTCATGCAGCAGTATATTCAAAAGCAATACAAGGAGCTGATTGCACGCTGCATCAGGTCCTCGGCGGGAAGTCCAGTGGACATCGATTTTCTCGTATGCACCAGGAAGGAACGGCGCAACGCGCTTGTGGTACAGAAACCTGTTCAGATGGTGCTTCCGCCCTCATCGACCATCGGGAGCGCTAGCGGCCTGAATCCGCGGTTCACCTTTGAGGATTTCGTCGTGGGGAAATGCAACGCCTTCGCCTATGAAGCCGCCATAGCGGTCTCGCAAGAGGAGAGCAGCAGGTACAACCCCCTTTACTTCTATTCGGATATCGGTCTTGGCAAGAGTCATATAGCCCATGCCATAGGAAACAGGGTCATCAGATCCAAACCAAAGCTCAGTATCCGCTATACCACCGCCCGCGATTTCTCCCAGGAATACGTCTACGCTATCCGGAACAACTGCCTCGACAAGTTCAAGCATGCCTATCAAGGCTCGAAGTTAGATATCTTCTTCATCGATGACGTCCACCTCTTCGGGAACAAGGAAAAAACCCAGATGGAGCTGGCCTGCGTCCTGGATGACCTCAGCTGCTCAGGCACCCAGATTGTCCTTTCCGGATTCAGGCCGCCCTCTTCCATGCCGCACATTGACACGGGCTTGAAGTCGAGGTTCACCTCCGGCCTCGTAATCAATATCAAGCGTCCCGACAAGGATACGCGGGCCGCTATCGTCCGGTACAAGGCGAACAGGGAGGGCATCATTCTCAAGGAAGATGTTGTGGAGTTCGTCTCTGATAACATCACCACCAATATCAGGGAACTGGAGAGCGCCGTACTGACCATATCCGCCATGAGTTCCCTCATGAAGCGGGAGATCACCCTCGCTCTGGCGAAGGAGATCCTCGAAGGCACCCTGGAAAAACAGGCGAGGATCGACATCCAGTATATCCAGGATTTTGTGGCCAAGAATTTCGGCATTACCAAGGAGTCTCTGGTGTCCTCCTCCCGCAAAAAGGGCATAATCTATCCGAGACAGGTAGCCATTTTCCTCTGCCGGCGCTATACCAAGGAATCCCTTCAGACTATCGGACAGGCATTTTCGAGAAAGCACACGTCCGTTATCCACACCATCGAGGTCATCGATACCCAATATACCCACAATCTCAAGACGAAGAAGGAGATCGACTTCCTCATCGAGCGACTCGACAGTCAGTTTTGATGAAAAGTTCTGCGCCTTTATCCCCCTGAAGACCCAGGGGAAGAGTGAGTTTTGTCCAATAATCGCCATGCAGGAGGGTAGATTACCCAACGGCCGATCTGCCCAGGTCTCTGAAGTTATCGACCCCTATGAAGAACTCCCGCATCATGATCACCCAATAATACTGTCCCCGCGGTGTCACCCTTAGAAACCGGCTGTCCATCGATAAGGCACCGATGAGGCTGAAGAAGAGGCATTCGAGGGACAGCATCTGCCAGACATCTTTTCCCAACTTGTGCTTGAACTGGTTTCTATCCATCCTGAGGCCAAAGAGGTCCATGAGGAAGGTATAGCGTGCAAGCTCTTTGAGGGAGAACGCTTTTCTGGCATGAATCGGTAGTCTGCCTTGTGCAATGCTATCGATATACAGAGGAATGGAGAAGGTATTGGCATATATGGCACCCTTCACCAGACCGAAGGCTCCGCTGCCGGTGCCCACATACTCATCATTGTTCACGATGTATTCATCGATCATGGCTCCCCCCTTCGAAAAGCACCATGCGGAACTCGCTCGGTACTCAGGGGAGAGAGAAGAGGAGATGAGTTTGTAGAATCGTCTCTCTTTGGCAAGGCTGCGCTTCCCCATAGTCTTTGTCATCTCGTTGCGCGTCGCATCGGAGACCATGAGCGGATAGAAGGTGATCTGATCGGGTCTGATCGAATCGAGGATCGCAAGATCAGACAAGAGCTGGGATTTCTCCTGGACGGGAAAGTTGTAGATCATGTCGATATTGAGGGTCTTTGCCATGCCGATGACATCGAGGATCTTGGCCTGCAGCTGTGCACCGCTGCCGTACTTCTCATACCTGCCGATGAGCTTCAGGATGGTATCGTCGAAGGTCTGGACGCCGACCGAAACCCTGCCCACCCCAGCATCGGCAAGCGCGGAGATGACGAGTCGTGCGAGGCGGTCCGGGTTCGTTTCGATGGAGATGTCGCATGGGGCAAAGAGCTCATGCAGAAGATCAAGGGTCTCAAGGATTTCATCCATGAGAATGGTTGGTGTGCCTCCACCGATATACACACCGGAGAAGAGGAAGCCCAACCTGTGATACATCCTGAGTTCTTCACGTAATGCCGTGAAATATTTTCTGGCAATACCTTCTTCAAAGGGTATCCGGTGAAAGGAGCAGTAAGGACAGAGACGAATGCAAAATGGTATGTGGATATAGAGGTGAATAGGCCTTTTCGGTGGAGTGGGGGGCTCTATGCGCCCTGTGTCCTCAAAGGTAAGATAACTCCTGGATTTTTGCCGCATGAACCATGAGATAAAGGCATCTATCAACATGATACGATGTTACCTGAAGTGGCGATAGAGATAGAGAATAAGGCTGATGAGGATACTGAAGATGATACAGGTGGTGATGGGGAAATAGAAGCCCATGCCTGGTTTGGCTATCCTGATGTCACCAGGGAGCCTGCCTAGGGGTATCCCGCCAAATCTGAGCATGAGGCCCACGATGAGGATGCTAATCCCGGCAATAATGAGCAGT
>CAYGXB010000244.1:0-5110 GCA_964353605.1 uncultured Bacteriovoracaceae bacterium | reverse complement strand
TCTCGTATTTCTTTGGAAAGCTTTTTCTTTCCAAAGAGATAGCCAAACAGGCTCATCTTCTAGCTACCTTTCATTCCTCTATCCACATCTCATGTACAAGAGATAATCGGTGATCTCAGATGCAAACTTTAATACTATTCATAAGCAAAATGTATACCCTACAGATGATCCAAAGCGGATCATAAAATCCCGTGCATGCATGCACTGGGTGATGTGGGGAGCGAGCGATGTTGCAGTCATGCATGGTTCCTTAAATCTCACCTCCCTCTGGGTTTGCAGGGGGCCAGACATGCACGGGTCATACCGGCAGGCCGTCGAGGCCTAAGGATTCAGATTGTATGGTCCAATCCATCTCTTTTAGGATTGCATTCCGGGAAGCATCCATCCTTGACAAACCGCATGCCGAACGTGCATGTATGATCTTGATATTGTCTTAAAAAGGGGAAGGTAATGGAGTTTGTCCATCCAGTCCTGAACGAAATCATAACAGCCATAGGCGGACACTACTCCTTCACAAAGGAGGACAAGATCACGCATGCCGACAGGGAGATCCTCTATCTAATCGGCTTTGGAGCCGTGGACTCCTCCTGCTGCGGCTTCGGCGGGTGTATTTACGCCCTGGTGCCGGGCTATGTCATCGCCTTGCATGTAGGTCTGAGCAATGACCGGGGTCAGCTAATATCCCTGGTGGAGCCGGTGGACGAATTGACCTACCTATCCGTGGCGAAGGTGCTGAAGGAAAAGGAGGGGGTGATCCAGGTCCATTTCCTGACTGCAACCGGAGACAAGAGGGTTGTTTTCTGATCATGCTGCGCGAGACCTCCCTGCCCCATGAGATCGAAGGTATCCTCGAGCGTTTCGTCTTCCACAACGACGAAACCGGCTGGAGTGTAGTGAAGATTTCACTCCAGAAGAAATCCCAGCTGATCACGGCTGTAGGCAACATCTTCGGAGTCCAGCCGGGGGAATCTTTGCGGATGAAGGGGACATGGGTGCATAACAAGGAGTACGGCCCCGAGTTCCATGTCGATTCCTACCTCTCGGTCATGCCGGGTACGCTATTTGGAATCGAAAAATACCTTGGTTCGGGTTTGATCCAGGGCGTCGGGAAAGAGATGGCTAAGAGGCTGGTAAAGGCCTTCGGCCTCGACGTGCTCGATATCATAGAACATCATCCCGAACGCCTCACCAGGGTCTCCGGCATCGGCGCGGTGCGCTCGCGGCGAATCGTCGAAGGCTGGCACGAACACAAGGATATCAAGGATGTGATGATATTCCTCCAGTCCATCGGCGTCTCGAGCGCCTATGCCACGAAGATATACAAGACGTACGGAAATGATGCCATCGCCGTCGTCAAGCAGGACCCCTACCGCCTCGCCATCGACATCTTCGGCATCGGGTTCAAGACGGCTGACAGTATCGCCTCTCATCTCGGCATATCCTCGGAATCCCCCCAGCGGGCCAAGGCCGGCATCCTCTATGTCCTTGGCCAGATTTCGGATAGGGGCCATGTCTGCTATCCGCTAACTGCCCTGGTTGAATCCTGTGCCGAGGAGCTCGGCATCGACAAGGGCATTATCGAGCACGCCATCCAGGCGCTGGCCGCGAGTGAAATCCTTGCTATAGAGAAGCGCAGCGCTGAAACCTTTGTCTACCTGCGATCCCTGTTCGTCTCCGAGACCGGGGTCGCCCTGCTCCTCGGGAACTTTGTATCCGCGCATGCGATACAGATCCCCATCCATATCGAAAGGGCCATCGCCTGGTTCGAGGAGCGGCACCACATGGAGCTCGCCTCCGAGCAGAAAGACGCCATAACCAGTGCCATCCGTGAAAAGGCAGTGGTGATTACGGGAGGTCCGGGGACGGGTAAAACCACGTTGATCAGGGCCATCATCGAGATCCTTGAAAAGAAAGGTTTGCGCATCCACCTTGCCGCGCCGACCGGCAGGGCTGCGAAACGCCTGTCCGAGGTGACACGGAGAACTGCCAAGACCATCCATCGTCTCCTTGAATATAACCCTGGGGAAATGGGCTTCGACCGAAACCAGGCTAAACCTTTGAAGATGGACATGCTCATCCTCGACGAAGTCTCCATGGTGGATATCGTCCTCTTCTACCATGTCCTCAAAGCTCTGCCTCCGAGCGCACGAATCATCCTTGTAGGCGACGCCGATCAGCTCCCCTCGGTCGGACCGGGGAGCGTCCTGACTGACATCATCGACTCCCAGCGGGTGAAGACCATCCACCTCGAGAAGATATTCAGACAGGCGAAGAGGAGCCTCATCGTGGTGAATGCCCATCGGGTGAACCACGGCCAGATGCCCTACACAAAAGTCAGTTCCGGTTGGGGCGATTACGAGTTTCTCAAGCATGATGACCCTTCAGAAGCCTTGCAGACCATCAAGCACCTCGTCTCCGTCGAGATTCCCCGGAAATTCGGGTTCGATCCCATACTCGACATCCAGATCCTCACCCCCATGCATCGAGGGGTCCTGGGGGTCTTCAACCTGAATACTACCCTGCAGACCCTTCTCAATCCTTCTCAAGAAGGCATCTTCCGGGGAGGCTATCGGCTCTGCATCGGCGACAAGGTCATGCAGGTCAGAAACAACTACGAGCTCGGGGTCTTCAACGGCGACATGGGGAGGCTCGTGTCCATCAGCAATGAAGGGAACGAGGTGGAGGTAGATTTCGACGGCCGGATCGTGCCCTTCGAGGCCTCCGACCTGGATGAGCTGACGCTGGCCTACGCCTGTTCCATCCACAAATCCCAGGGGAACGAGTATCCCGCTGTCATCATCGCCCTGCATACCCAGCACTTTATCATGCTTCAGCGGAACCTCCTCTATACCGCCATCACTCGAGGCAAGCGCTTCGTGGCCATCGTCGGCAGCACACGTGCCATGGTCCTGGCCATCAAGAACGTCAACAAGGCCCAGCGCTATTCGCTCCTCAAACACCGGCTCAGGGGGTTGCTATGCGAAAAAACCGAGCAAACGGCATTCTTCTGACGATTGAGGACCTCCATACCCACTTCTTCACCCCGGATGGGGTGGTTAAAGCCCTCGACGGGGTCGATCTCAGCATCAGGCAAGGCCATACGCTGGGAATCGTGGGAGAGTCCGGCTGCGGCAAGACCGTTCTCTCGCTCTCTATCCTGCGGCTCATCCCGAGCCCGCCGGGCAGGATCGTCAAAGGCAGGATCCTCTTTCACGGCACCGATCTCCTGGATCTCGATGAGCCTGATATCCGGAAGATCCGGGGGGACAGGATCGCGATGATCTTCCAGGAACCCATGACCTCTTTGAACCCCGTGTTCACCATCGGAAACCAGATCGCGGAGGTCATCCTCCTCCACCAGCACGACAAAGCCTCTACGCAAAAGCATGCCCTTGATATGGCCATCGACCTCCTCCGGATGGTCGGCATCCAATCGCCGGACAAGAGGATCAGGGACTACCCCCACCAGCTCAGCGGCGGCATGTGTCAGAGGGTCATGATCGCCATGGCGCTTGCCTGCAGACCGGAGCTCCTCATCGCCGACGAACCTACTACGGCTCTCGACGTGACCACCCAGGCCCAGATCCTCGCCCTCCTAGAGCAATTGAAGGCCGAGCTCGGCTCGTCCGTCATGCTCGTCACCCACGACCTTGGGATTGTGGCCCAGACCTGCCAAGAGGTCGCCGTCATGTACATGGGAAGGGTCGTGGAATACGCAGCGGTGGATACCCTCTTCGAATCCCCACTTCACCCCTATACCAAGGGCCTTTTGCGTTCTATCCCCATCCTCGGCGCCTCGCTCAGGGGTGGAAAACTCGAGACCATCCGCGGGAATGTCCCCACCTTCAAGGATATGCCTCAAGGATGCACATTCAGGGACCGGTGTGATGAAGCATTTGACAGGTGTCTGATCTCGCCTCCAGCCTTTCACGCCGCACCGGGCCGCATGGTACGGTGCTGGAGATGGACCGATGGATAAGCTCCTCACGGTCAGATCATTATCGAAGACCTTTCCCATCAAGACAGGCCTGTTCAAAACCGCGGGCGAGGTAAGAGCGGTCGACGGGGTTGACCTTGACGTCTCCCCGAACGAAACCCTCGGCCTCGTTGGAGAGTCCGGCTGCGGCAAGACCACCCTCGCCAGACTCATCCTCCTGCTCGAAAGGCCTGATACCGGTAGCGTCACCTTCGACGGGATGGATGTCCTCCGTGCCCGAGGCGAGAACCTCAAAAGGATCCGCCGGGGCATGCAGGTGATCTTCCAGGACCCGTTCGGGTCCCTGAATCCACGCCAGAAGGTGGTCTCCATCATCGAAGAACCCATGCGCATTCACAAGACAGGAACGCAATCTGAGATCCGGGACAGGGCGGCCACCCTCATGGAGATGGTCGGCCTCACCAAGGATATGATGGAGCGCTATCCGCATGAGTTCTCCGGCGGGCAGCGGCAGCGGATCTGCATCGCCCGGGCGCTGGCCATCAATCCGAAGCTCCTCATCTGCGACGAGCCGGTGAGCTCGCTCGACGTCTCCATCCAGGCTCAGGTGATCAACCTCCTCACCGACCTGCAGGCCAAGCTCGCGCTCTCCTCCATCTTCATATCGCACGACCTTTCCGTCGTCGGCTACATATCTCACCGGGTCGCTGTCATGTACCAGGGCCATATCGTTGAACTCGCCGATACAAACACCATCTTCTCAAACCCGCTGCACCCCTATACACAGTGCCTGCTCGACGCTGTCCCCTCATTCCACCACCGGGGCCGAAAAATCAGCCTGAAAAACACCAGACCTTCCGATCCAGCCTTGGGCTGCCCCTTCTGCCCACAATGCCCCGCACCCACAGATGCCTGCTCCCAGGAAATACCCCGGCTGATCGAGAAAGAGACAGGTCATCTCGTCGCCTGCTTTTTGTTTACGGCAAGACCTAATCTTAAGGCATAAGCAGAAACAAAAGTAAAAAACAAGGCAAAGGCAAAAGCTCATACCCCCATACCCCCCCCCCATACCCAAGTGCATTTAAAGGGTGGGCCCCTCCCCCCCCCCCCCCCTTCCTTAAAACTCTATCCCAAATCAAAAAACAAAAAAAATAAGTTATTTTTTTGAGGGGG
>CAYGXB010000243.1:0-5137 GCA_964353605.1 uncultured Bacteriovoracaceae bacterium | reverse complement strand
CCTTTAGCGTTGCTTCGGCCCGTTTGTTTTCAGTGACATCTTCAAGTGTTTCGATAGCGCCTACAAGGTTCCCCGTAGAATCCTTTATAGCGGCAGCGGTAAAGCGCAACCATTTCCCTTCGCCCCCCAGTTCTGGGAAGAAATCCATCGCCTCGTAGGCCTCTGGTATCAAGGTGGATTTCATGGCTTTGTCCGGGTACCAGGCAAAAATCCCTTCCCAAGTTTGGTTCAGCACCAGATCAGCCATGCACGGTCTTTCTTTAGGATAAAACGCCCGCCAGTGTTGTCTGGTACCCCGTACATCCTCAGCCCTGATCTTGCTCAGCTCCTCCAGCGCCTTGTTCCATTGCACCACCCGGTGGTCCTTGTCGATGACAAAGGCGGGGATCGGGTAACCTTGGATAATGCAGTCTAGCTTTTGTTCGCTCTCCTTAAGCGTCTCCTCTGCACGCTTGCGCTCGGTGATGTCGCGGGTTATGCCCAGAAACCCAATAAACTTGTTTTCCTCGTCCCGTAAAGTTGAAAATGAGGTTTCTGTCCAGATGGGAGAGCCATCCTTGCACGTCTCTTCTAATTCCATGGTGCGCGTTCTCCAAAGGTCCTTTGTTTCTCTGGCTTCGATCTCTAATTCATCCAGGAAGGCCTTCATAGCAACTTCCAGAGAGGCTGGGGTGAGGGCCTCGGCAGCTGTTTGGGACATGGCCTCTTCAACCGTAAAGCCTCGGATTCGTGTTATGGAAGGGCTTATATAGGTGAAGCGAAGATTTACATCCATGGTGAAGATGATGTCATGGACATTCTCGGCAAGGATGCGGTAACGCTCCTCGCTCTCCATGAGCGCTGCTTCCGCCCGCTTGCGCTCCAAGGCATTGGCGATGGTATCGCCAACTATTTGTAGTCTTTGGACATCTTCCTGGGACCATGATAGCTGACGAGAATACGATTTGAGTCCGATGCAACCGTTGACAAGGCCTCCCCGGCCGCGGAGCGGTACCTGTAACACTGATTTTGCACCATCGAGTTCAAGATTCTCGCGTTCGAATGCCGCTTCTGGAGGAAGATCATCCAATGTGTTGACCAGGATCACGTCGCCGGCCTGCAATCGTTTCTCACTCCAAACGAATGCCCCCATAGGTACGTTATGGTACTTTTGGAATAAATCTGGAGTGCCTGGGGCCTGCCAGTCATGTGACGTTTTCCAGGTGGCAAAATCATGCGAGGCCAGGATTACGAAGACATCCTCAGCCCCAACGAAACAGCCAATCTCTTGCAGGCAGGCCCTGATATGTTCGTCAATTTCCTGCCCGGTAGAACTTGCGAATTGGGCGAGAAGCTTGGTAATAAGGCTATCAAACGCCAACTTTTGCCGGAGCGCAGCTTCCGCCTGCTTGCGCTCAGTGATGTCGAGGACTGTGAAGGTTACCCCGGCAGAGAGATCATCCGCGACAATAGGGGAGGAGCTGAGGATGATATCAATAATCGTGCCGTCTTTTCGTCTCCAGCGCGTTTCTACAGAACCCGTACCCCGCTCTTGAATCTGGCGGTATTTTTCTCTCCCCACAAAGTCGAAATCTTCCTGGGTGGGGTAGAGTATCCTGGCGGATTTTCCCACCAGTTCCTCACGTGCATACCCTGTTATGTCGCAGATGTGGTCGTTGACCTCGAGCAGGATACGGTTGGCAACTACACCAATGCCGGTAGGAGCTGCGCGAAAAATACTATTCAACTTGGCTTGCCGTTCTTTAAGCGCTTCCACTGCCTGTATGCGCTGTGTGATGTCCGCAAGGAAGTTCAACGTGGCAGGCCTGCCCTCCCAGGAGATTAAGACCGCATTGATTTCCACCCACCTAGTATTTCCAGCTTTATCTACAATCCTGAAGGAGTAGACCTCAGGAAGCATCTCGCCTCTCAGCCGATTTTGGTGACGATCCACAACCAAGGCCCGGTCTTCTGGATGCAAAAAAATTACAAAGGAGTTGGAGGTTAATTCTTCATTTGTATAGCCGAGGATTTCTACGGTTTTGGGATTAACAAATCGAAGCATTCCATCCTGAGCTACGAAAATAGCTTCATTCGCATTTTCCACCAACAAACGGTATTTTTCTTCAGATACAAGAAGTGCCGTCTCCGCCCGTTTGCGCTCACTGATGTCGCGGGTGATTCCCATAAGGCCACTGATTTCGCCATCATCATTAGAGATAAGGTTCATAGTGACCTCGGTCCAGACAGTCGAGCCGTCCTTCCGGACCACCTCGAATTCGTGGGTTTGCGACCAGTCAGGGCCGTGTCTCTGCCCGCTCCTCTCCAGATATACTTCGCTTTCAAACAGCTGCATGGCCTTCCGGTAGGAATCGGGCGTCAGGACCTCTTCGAGACGCTGATGCATAGCCTCTTCCACACTATATCCCCTGAACTGCTTAACCGACGGGCTCACGTAAATGCACGCTAGGTTAAGATTGAAGATCCAGATCAAATCGTGAGCGTTCTCGGCCAGGATACGGTAGCGCTCTTGGCTCTCCATGAGAGCTTTTTCCACGCGATTGCGTTCGGTGATGTCACTGATGACTCCGTCATAGGAGATAAGTACACCGCATGAATCCATATGGAGCACAGGTGTGTTGCTGATCCAGTGCACGCTACCATCCTTGCGCCGGATGCGATGCTTGATCGCACCGACATCTTCTCCGGCAAGAGTCCGCGCCACATGATCACGGACCCTCTCCCTGTCATCCTCCACGACCATATTGAACCACAGGTTGGGATCTGATGAGAATTCCTCGGTGGTGTAACCGGTGATAGCTTCACTGGCCGGGCTGTGTAAAGTACGTACGGCCTTGCCGTCCACCACGGTGACCGTGTAGATGTAATCCGTGATGGCCGAGGTAATCCGGCGATAACGCTTTTCGCTCTCCTTAAGCGCCTCCTCCGCGCGCTTACGTTCAGTGATATCGGCCTCCAAATGAAAAGCAAGCGTATGGCTCTTGGTCAATGCAAAAATGAGATAGAGGAGAACAGTATATATCCCCAGATAAAGCAGTATGTTCCATCTGTACCCACGCAGATACTCACTGTAACTAGCCACGACGAGTGCCAGGAATCCAAGGATGGTCAAAGCACGAAGGATGTTCCGAACCAACCGCTGTCGCCAGAGCCGCAGTACCTTGAGAGGGTATTTGTTTTCCTGGGTCGCTGTTTCTTGTTTACCCATTGTTACGCCTCCTCTGCCCGCTTGCGCTCGGAGATGTCGCGGGTGATCCCCATGATCCTAACTTCTTCAACCGAGAGAAGGTTCAGGGTGGCCGCTGCCAGGGGCTTGATCTCCCGTTCTAAAGCCGTACCGCACTGATGCATGCTGCAATATGCAAGCCGAGCGTCGTGCCCAATAAAGCTGTTGAGGATTATGATCCGGAATATGTCGCAGGAAGCAAATGTCGATAAAACCATGATCGATGTAGTAATGATGGCTGTCTTGTTCTTCACGCTCATACGACGCTTTTCTCATCAATCTCTATACAGCACGCTGTCCACATATATACATGCTCCTTCTCTTTTCCTATTTTTCGGCATTTTTCCCTCAAAACTCCATATAATGATCATTGCGAGTGCGTATATCTTCGATAGTTGTGGCCTTTATAAGGATTTGGAAGTCACAACGAACATGCAGCGGTTTGAGTTTCTTCTTCAGCTGCTTTAATTGGGGGAAGCCCTTCGGGAGGGAGAATAGACAAAGGAGACAAATCTATTGAAGCAATGCTATGGCATGTTTCACTTGGAGATCTGTATATATCCCATCACAGTTCAGAATAGCAAGAATGGTAGGTGATCTATTCTTCACATGGTCTTTATAATCATATTGAACAAGCCCCAACCTTGAGCGTAAGTATTCTTCTCTTAAACGCTTAACTTTTTATAGGAAAAACTTTTGAAACTCCGCGGCGATAGCCATATCCCCTTCCAGCGTGAGTCGTCCATCTATGTACAGATTGACCATGGATGTCTCCCTACTCATGACGCTTCTATAATCCAGAAGCGGCAAGGTCACAGCCGAGCAGGGTTCTCCCACGCCATTAAAAACAATTTTACATTGATAAATGGAATTCTCAGCCTTCATGAGCTTGAAGACCAGGGTTCCGTTCAATTTCTTTATCAACTCTATTTTATCGCTGTTCAAATCGGCGAAGGGCATGAGGATATCGCTATCCTTTTCCACTAGCATCTTTTCCATGTCCTGAGAAGAGAGCAAAAGCCTCATCATCGGGGCTTTTAGATCCTTTCTGGAAACAGAGATTTCACGGCCTCTTTTCAGGATATAGCTGTACGGCTTGGCGCCGATATCAATGACCATGGTTATCCCATCGCCAAAAGCGTCATCGGGAACGGCGTTTTTCATAATACTCCTCTGCATCGATTCCACCATGAACCGCTTGAGGAAGTCATCCACCGACGTTGCTGCTTCTATTGGTTTTTGCGAGGCCTTCTCCCTCTTTCTCATCTCCTTAAGCCCCTCATCAAAGCGCTCCTTTTCCAAAACCAGCACCCAGTCCTGGCATAGAGGTACATCAGGCGCCTGCCAGGTGTTCTTATCGTCTGCCGTGATGGTACTGAGAGGATATTCGTCGCCGTTAAGGGGATTGAAATAATAGGCGCGATAGAAGACACCATCCTCCAAATATTTGAGCAATGGCCCGGTCCAATCATAAATCCTTTGCGGAATATAGATGATCCGCAGCTTTTCGGGTATACCGGCCGCATAGGGAAGCATGTAGTTGCGTTCGCCGAATTGGGGCATCGTCCATTCCGGATGCGGCTCCATGAGCCACCAGCGGTACCTTTCGAGCAATCGCCTCCCGAGCCCGAGCTGCCTGGATCCGGGCAGATGCATGGCCTCGTCCCAGGGCGTATTCTCATAGGTATGCGGTGTGGGATGCGGTGTGGGCCCGAAGGGCTTCTCGCGGGTATTGATCTGCCAGATTCCGCCCGCCCCATAGGTATGGCCCGCCGCTCCGCTCAGGACGCAGGACCAGAACATGAAGCGCTGCTCATCCTGCCAGTGCTGTTGCATGTGACCTTCATATACAACTTCAGAGTTTATAACCGGCATCACCGGTGTTCTCGCGTAGGCAGCAGTTATTTCCTT
>CAYGXB010000242.1:0-5177 GCA_964353605.1 uncultured Bacteriovoracaceae bacterium | reverse complement strand
CCACACCGCCACCATGAGCCGGCGCTCGAAGGGGCTCGTTTCGAGAACGCCCGAGGTTTTTGTAGAAATCAATCCCAAGGATGCCCGGAAACTTGGCATTGGCCAGGGTGACAAGCTGAAGGTGTCATCCCGGCGAGGTTCCATTGAGGTGTTCGCCGACATTTCCGAACGCTGCGACAAAGGGGTGGTCTTCATCCCGTTCCACTACAGCGAGGCGGCTGTGAACAGACTTACGATCACGGCCATGGATCCTATTGCCAACATACCCGAATTTAAGGTATGTGCAGTAAACATAAAGAAGATGGTTTAATTCATTAAAAGTAGGAGGAATGTATGGGCAATAATGAGAATCTGGAAAGCAAGCGATGGATCATCGCCATAGCTGCAATCGTCATGCAGTTATGTCTCGGCACAGTGTATGCGTGGTCGGTATTCAAGAAGCCGTTGATAAGCACGTATGGATGGGGCGAAACTCAGACGCAGCTGGCCTTCATCATCTTCATGTTCACGGTTGGTTGTGCAGCGGCATTCGGTGGAACGCTCGTTGACAAGAAAGGCCCGAAGTTCGTTGCTTCCGTGGGTGGAATCCTCTTCGCCATCGGCACACTGCTTTCCGGTGTTGCTGATCATGTAGGTAACATCTATATCCTCTACCTCGGCTACGGCCTCATCGGTGGCTTGGGTAATGGCTTCTGCTACGTTACCCCGATTGCCACGCTCATCCGCTGGTTCCCTGACAAGCGCGGCATGGTGACTGGTCTGGCGGTCATGGGCTTCGGCCTGGGCGCCTTCTTCATGGGCAAGATCGCCCCTGCCATGATCATCGCTTACAAGGGCGGATTGACCGCTTCCGGTGTGGCGCAGACCTTCTACATCTGGGGCATGATCTTCCTGGTGCTGGTGGTTAGTGCGGCGCAGTTTTACAAGAATCCTCCCGCCGGTTGGCTCCCGGTGGGCTTTACCCCGAGCGCCTCGACTGTGTCCGCCGCAAACTCCTACACCTTCGGCGAGGCAGTGAAGACCTCGCAGTGGTGGATGCTTTGGGGTATGCTGTTCCTGAATATTTCTGCTGGGTTGGGCCTGATATCGCAGCTCTCCCCGCTGGCGCAGGAGTACTACAAACCGCTCGTCACAGACCCGAACATACTCAATAATCCCGAGGCCCTCACCAAAGCACTGGCGCTTGCAGGCGGAACCGTGGTCTCCATTTCGGCCATTTTCAACGGCCTTGGCAGGCTCTTTTGGGCGCGTGTGTCCGACATCAAGTCCATCGGCAGAAGAGGAGTGTTCGGCACGATTTTCGCCTCACAGGCAGTGATTTATATCCTTGTCGCCTTGGGGATCCTCAGCAACTATTGGATCTTCATGATCGCGGCCTGCTACCTGCTCGCCTGCTACGGTGGCGGCTTTGCCACCATGCCGGCCTTTGCGGCCGACAATTTCGGCCCGGGATACATCGGCAAGGTCTATGGCTTCATGCTCACCGCCTGGGCCTGCGCCGGCATTCTTGGCCCGTTGGTGTTCGCTAGGTTCAAGGCCCAGTCTCTCTACATCGCGGCCATCCTGCTCATCATTGGCTTTGTGATCGACCTGGCCTTCAAACGGCGCGAGGGCAAAAAGGCCACCGCCTGATCCTTTGTCGATCAGATCAATCATAAACCCCCAGGGAGGCGGATCTGCGACCGCCTCCCTGATTATGTATCACCCTCAGATCAAAAAAAGATCGATTCCCTTGGGCTCATGAAGGGCCAAGTATACATCGGTCAGGTTGGGATGCAGCGCTTTACGACGCACTCCAACATAACCGGCAGATGTCGATTCCCCCTGAAGATGCAGGGGGGGGGTGACTCGGGCCATCCTTGGCCCTCGCCTTTCTGGCGTGCCTTGCGGCACGTCCTATTCAGCTATCCTGCCGAATTGTGACGCGGGCCATCCCTATAGGGCGGCCTGTCGGCCATCCGATTTTGCTGTCATGCAAAATTGTGAGATTCTTTTGATCGCATCTGGGTATAAAAGGTTACCGGGGGAAGATGTTCCCCCGGTAGTTCTCAAGGTGTGGGGAAATACCTCAAGATATCAATCCTGTCTCTTGGCCTTCGCGATCAGAGCGAGGATCTGGGCGATTTTCGGCTGCGGCGGTTTGAGGATCTCGGCGATTTCCTCCGCTGAATAGTTATCCTTGAGAAATCCATAGGCATCGATCTGATCGGACCAGCAATCGATGATCCTCCGGCAGGGAAGCCTGTCTAGCGAACGGCAGTACCTGAAGGAGACGTGGTGCCCAAGCATGGGGCACCGTATCTCCCTGTGATCGGGCATCTCATCCAAATGTGCTACCATCTGCCCGTCTTTCTCAATGGCGCCTTCGGGAGGCTCTCGATGGACTTGAGCGATCGTTTCAGATCGTCCTCGGGCAGCGGATAGTTATCGAGCTTGCCGCTCATGTAGGCATCGTAGCCGAGAAGGTCCATGAGCCCGTGCCCGCTCCAGTTGAAGAGGATAACTTTCGCCTTGCCCTCCTCCCGGGCCTTGATTGCTTCATCGATCACGGAGGCTATGGCGTGGCTGGTCTCGGGGGCGGGGATAAAGCCCTCTGTCCTGGCCCACATGATCGCGCTCTCATAGCACTTGAGCTGGTCAACCGCCCGCGGGGCGATGAGCCCTTCGACGATTGCCTGGCTGACGAGGGGCGACATACCGTGATAGCGCAGGCCGCCGGCATGGATGGGGGGCGAGACGAATTCATGTCCCAGCGAATACATGGGGAGCAGCGGGGTCATCTTTGCCACATCGCCATGGTCATAGGTGAACGGTGCCCTGGTCATGGTCGGGCAGGAGCTCGGCTCGACTGGTATGATGTCGATTTGTGCGCCGTTGATTTTATCCGCGACGAACGGGAAGGCGATCCCGGCGAAGTTGCTGCCGCCGCCGGCACAGGCGATCACCGTATCAACCTTCTTCTCGCCGATCTTGGAAAGCTGTTTCTTCGCCTCCAGCCCGATGATGGTCTGGTGGAGCATGACGTGATTGAGGACGCTGCCCAGCGAGTAGCGCGACTTTCCGGTCGAATCGGTCACGGCCTCTTCGACCGCTTCGCTGATGGCGATACCGAGACTGCCCGGTGTGTTCGGGTCTTTCTCCAGGACGTCACGGCCGGCCTTGGTCTGGGTGCTCGGACTGGCTACACACTCCCCTCCCCAGACCTGCATCATGAGTTTCCTGAACGGCTTCTGCTCGAAGCTGATCCGCACCATGAAGACCTTGCACTTAAGGCCGAGGAGACCACAAGCGAACGCCAGCGCACTGCCCCACTGACCGGCGCCGGTTTCGGTGATGAGCTTCTCTATGCCGAACTGCTTGTTGTACCACGCCTGGGGAACGGCGGTGTTGGGTTTGTGGCTGCCGGCCGGGGATACCCCCTCGTTTTTGTAGTAGATCCGCGCCGGGGTCTTGAGGACCTTCTCCAGGGCAGTGGCCCGGTACAGCGGTGTGGGGCGCCACTTGTAGAGGATCTCGAGAACCTCTTCCGGTATGTTGATCCAACGCTCCTGGCTTACCTCTTGCTCGATCAGGTTCATCGGAAAAACAGGGGCAAGGGCCTCGGGCGTAATTGGCTTTCCATCCGGTCCCAGGGGCGGCAGCAGGGGTGATGGCAGGTCTGCCGCCAGATTGTACCATTGTTTCGGGATCTCATCCTCTGTCAAAAATACCTTAATCATCAACTTCCTCCTTCCATTTTTTATCAGTCCTCGTCTCCTCAGACTGTTGTAATACCTCTCTGATCGCTGATCCCTCTTTCTTCATTTCCCGCGATCCGCGTGTTATCTTGCAGAGGCTAATCCCGAGCCTCTGAGAGATCTGTCTTTGCGGTACACCCTTATAGAGAAGCTTCACGAGCTCCCAGCGCAGGACCAGGGTGTCTATCTCGGCCGGGGTCAGGATTTCCTGGAGAAAACGCACCATGAACCCCTTGTCCCTGATGCCAAACAGAACCTCGGCCAACGCATCTATATGCTTCTCTTTCATATCCAATCACACACGATGTTTCTTTATATAGAAACATATCTTTACCTCCGTGTCAACAGGGAAGTTCCGGGTCATAGAGCTTGCCAGGGATAGATGGGATCATACGATCCAAATCCCTCATCCTGCTTTGGTCTCAAGGGCGGATCAAAGATTAGAGTCTTTGCGAGGCGATAACGTATCGTAAGCAACAGGGGGAGGGGGGGTATATCCTTGTTTATTGCCAAAGAGGGAACGGGAAGAAAGGGGAAAAGAAAACGCCGCTGCAGGATAATCGCAGCGTACTTAATCAGGCTGAGCAGACCCTGTAGCGGCTGAAATACAAAGATGCATTGCATTGCGCTTATGCACGCTACGGGCTCTCCTGCAACATGCAGACCACGTTTCTGGTAGCTGGCAGTTGCATCGAGCTGGTTGAAAATAAAAAAAAGAGATCTACCGCGCCAGGTATGAGGGACCAGTGCTTAGGCGGAAGCATGCGGGCTAAAAGATTTGCTTGTGTTTGGGAATTTCTTTTCCTTTACAGGGAAGTAAAATGCGTGATGATAAAGGCAATGCCCTTTCTGACCATCATGACACCTATGGCAGCCAGCAAAAGGTTGGCAATCTTGGATACAGTCTTTGCCCCTGCCTTTCCCAGGAAACGGTGGATATGCCGGGCAAGGCTGAATACGAGACCGGCTATGAGCATGTTAGTCACCAGGGCAGTGCCGGTCGGTAAAGAGCCATAGGCATTGATGAGGAGCAGGGAGGTGGTGAGCACGGCAGGCCCCGTGATGAGGGGGACGCCCAAGGGAACCGCCCCCAGACTTTCAGGATCAGCCTGCAACAAAGGCTTTTCGGTTCGCAATATATCGCTCATGGCGATGACAAAGATGAGGATCCCTCCGGCGATCATGAAATCTGCGACCGTTATGCCCAGATACTTGAGGAGGGCTGTGCCGACGGCGAGGAAAGCCAGGGCGACGGCGGTGGCGGTAATGACGGACTGAAAGATAATGCGCCGTATTCTGGGCTTGTCCATCTCGTGGGTCAAGCTTATGAACATGGGCAGGAGCCCGATGGCGTCTACGGCTACAAAGAGCGGCACGAAGCTCAGCCAGAAAGACTTCATGTTCTCACTCTCCTTCTCCCATAGACGACCACCGTCCGGG
>CAYGXB010000241.1:0-5182 GCA_964353605.1 uncultured Bacteriovoracaceae bacterium | reverse complement strand
AGAGATTTCCACAAGAGGTATTATTCAGGCTGAAGGCTATTCTCCAAGACAATGGGACCAGAGTCCCCTCGCCCCTCGCTCGGGAGGGGAGAGGGAAAGGGAGAGGGGTGAAACAGACGGCCCTTAACCCCCTCACCCCAGCCCAGCCCTCTCCCCCTTTTCAGGGGGCGAGGGGTACATGTACCTCATGAGCGAAAAGTACGATTCCGTGTGAAGAACCGAAAATAAAGGAGGAATTCGGCCAGCGCTGAGGTTCTTTTGATTGCACCTTGGTATCATTCCTGCTGCAAGGCCTCCCGCAAGGCTGCCCTGGCGAGCAGACGGGTCGAGTCCAGCGTGGGCAAGGGGCAGTCGTGGGGATCGACCAGGAGCGGGATCTCGGTACACCCGAGGACCACGGCATCGCAATCCCGGTTTTTGAGTCTCTGTATCACCGCGTTGAAATAGAGCCGCGTTTCCTCCCGGAACACTCCATTGACAAGCTCCTTGAAGATGACGGCGTCGATCATTTCCCGCTCGTCTTCGTCCGGGATCTCGCAGGCAATGCCGAATTTGTGCAGGGTTTCCGAATATACCGGGCCGGCCATGAGGTATTGTGTGCCAGTGATTCCCAGCCTGACGAATCCGCGCGTTTCGGCTTCCTGTGCGACAGCTTCCGCAATGTGGAGCCAGGGGATCGGGGATTGTTTCACGACCAGGTCGTAGGCCTGATGAATCGTGTTGTCGGGGCAAATGGCAAACTGGGCGCCGATGTCCGAGAGCTTGCGGGCGGAGGACAGCATGAGTCGCGCTACACCCTTCCAGTTTCCCGCACGGATGTAAACCATGTACTCTCCGAGCGGATGGGTGTGCATCGACACCTCGGGATGCATGTGCTCGCCCATCAGGGCCGGCGCTTCAGCGCAGAGCGTGCGGTAGCACAGCGCGGCACCTTCGGCGCTGCAGGCTACAATGCCGATATGCTTTGCCATAGCACATTTCCTCTTATGGTTTTTCCCGCGCTCCTATCAGGGGGAGCACCTTGTCGATATGGAAATATACCAGGAACCTCGTCCCGCTCTTGGCATCCTCGTCCCTGACGGTTCTTTTTCGCCGACGGAGCTTCTCGACCAGTTCGCTGTTCTTTTCCTCCCTCACCTTGGCAAGGTAGAGCCGTTTCCCGATGAAACCACCACGGGATTCCATGAAAAGGTAGGCGGCATGAGGGTTGCTTTCCAGGTTTTTGTGGGTGAGCCGGTCGGCCATGATGAAAGCCACGGTCTCCTCGTCGCAGAAGTGGGGCTTGGCGTACACCGCCGCATTCACGCGGCCGTCCTCATCCGCCGTGGCCATGACGCCGAAACCCTTAGCCTGCTCGAAGTATTCGCTGAGCTTCATAATCCTCCACCCTGCGCTGATTTTTCCGTGCATTGTACCCGGTCTCGATCCCCATGACAAGGAGGAGGATTGCAAGGCCCGAGCGGTTGATGTAAGGAAGAAGATATGCAGGACAAGGATCGCGATCATCTGGACCTGCTCTATAACATCGGCGAGCTCACGGCTCTGATCCGCGAGAGCACGGATGTCGGGAACCTCCTCGACCGTACCGTTGACATGGTTTCGCAGCACCTGCAGGCCGAGGTATGCTCGATCTACCTGTATGATGAAACGTCACGGGAACTGGTGCTCAAGGCCACCAAGGGACTGAACCCGGAGGCCGTTGACAAGGTCAGGATGGCGTGCGGGATAGGGTTGGTAGGCGCCACCTTAGAGGAGATGCAGCCTATCTGCGAGGGCGATGCGCAGTGCAATCCGCGCTTCAAGTATTTTCCGGAGGCGTGCGAAGAGGCCTTCAGATCCTTCCTTTCCGTCCCCATCCAGCGGGGGGTGGTGAGGATCGGGGTCCTGGTCGTACAGCATTCCCAGCCAAACTATTTCGACGAGACCGACGTCCGAACCCTGCGGGCCATTGCCGCCCAGCTTGCCGGAGTCCTGGAAAACGCCCGGCTGCTCATGAATCTGAGGCGGCTCGAAGGGGAGCAGGACCATCCCATGCCGGCGGCGGAGCTACGTTTCGTGAAGGGCCTGGCGGCATCGCCAGGTTTTGCCCATGGCCCTGCGATCGTCTTCGACAGAAGCCATGCACGGCTCCTGGAGACGGCGGGTGAGGCCCAGGCCACAGAGGATGACTTCCACCGCGCCGTGCAGCAAACCGCCGAGCAGCTCGAGCAGCTCCAGGAGCGCATCGCCGAACGCCTTCCGGAAAGCGCGTCGCTGATCTTCTCGGCCCATTTCATGATGCTCAAGGATGCCCAATTCACGGATCGGATCGCCGCGATGATCCAGGCCGGGACGGCGGTGCCTGAGGCGGTGAAAGAGGTGGCCAGGCATTACATCGAGCTCTTCGCCGCGAGTCCTCACCAGTATCTCCAGGAGAAGGCCAAGGACCTCGAGGACCTCGCCGGACGCATCCTGAAGAACCTTGCCGGCCAGCCCTGGGAAGAACATGGCTTCTATGACCGCCAGGTGGTGATCGCCCCGGCGCTCTATCCCTCCGAGATCCTGAAGTTCGCCGCCGAGGGTGTCGCGGGCATTGTACTCGCGAGCGGCGGCGTAACGTCGCATGTCGCCATCCTCGCGCGCTCGCTCGGGATGCCCCTCATCATCGCCAACCAACCTGGGCTGCTCTCGATCCCGCAGGGCCTGCCGGTAATCATGGACGCCGAACTGGGCAATATCTACGTGGATCCGGATAGCGACATCGTCCATACGTTCGAGATGCGCAACCATGCCCAGCGGACGGCCGAGACCCATGCCGAGGCGATGCTCCCGGAGACGTATACCCGCGACGGCGAGCGCGTGTATCTGCGGGCCAACATCAATCTCCTCAGCGAGGTCCCAATCGCCAGCGAGCTCAAAGCCGAGGGCATCGGGCTCTACCGCACCGAGTTCCCCTTTCTCGTCCGCTCGACCTACCCTTCGGAAGAAGAGGAATACCGTGTCTACAAACGCCTGTGCGATGCAATGGCGGGAAGGCTGGTGACCTTCCGGACCCTGGATATCGGCGGCGACAAGGTGCCGGCCTATCTGGAGATCGCCGGCGAGCCCAACCCACAGCTCGGCCTGCGCTCCATACGCTTTTCGCTGCGCCACCCGGAGCTCTTCCGGCAGCAGGTGCGGGCCATCCTGCGGGCCGGGGTCGATACCCTTGATCTACGCATCATGTTCCCCATGATCTCCTCCCTGGACGAGTTCCATCAGGCGCGCAAGATCGTAGCCGAGAGCCTGGATGAGCTCAAAAGCGAGCGGCTGCCCCACCATTCTACCCCATCCCTGGGGGTTATGATCGAGGTTCCCTCGGCCGTGGAGATCATCGACGAGCTCGCTCAGGAGGCGGATTTCCTCGCGATCGGGACGAACGACTTCGTGCAGTACCTGCTCGGCGTGGACCGCATGAACGAGCGGGTGGCCGACGCCTATCGCCCCGAGCACCCTTCCGTCCTGAGGGCGCTCAAGCGGATTGCCGACGCCGCCCGCAGGGCCGGGAAGGAGGCGAGCATCTGCGGGGAGATGGCCCTCGACAGGGACCTGTTGCCCTTCCTGCTCGGCATCGGCATCCGCAGCTTCAGTGTCGATCCGCATCAGCTCCCTGCAGTCCAGGGGCTGGTGCGTGCCGTTTTTCTCGCTGAAGCCGAGGACTATGCTGCACGGCTCCTCATTGAGCCCACCCTGGAAGGGGTGCAAAGGGTGCTCCAGAGCGGTCCAAATCGATCAAACCCTAAGAGTCTGGACGATCCACCATGAAGAGGGCCGACACCGATTTCACGCGTCACGGGACAACAATTGAGTGTTATGGAGAACTCCTCGGGGAGGAACGCCAAGGCATGCAGGTCATGTTCCAGATGATGAACGCGGCGCACTCCGCCCTAGGACTGCAGGGTCCGGCCGATGCCAGGTACTTCATCAAGAATGTGCTGCCGGAAGTGGATGCGGCCGTAAAAGCGATCAAGAGCGCAGACATGTTCATGCTCGAGATACCCGCAGAGAGCTTCGCTTCCTCAGCCTTCCCCCCTCATCGGCTTGGCGCACGCAGCAAGCTGAAATCCGGTTCGGTGTAGGTATGGCGCTTCCAGCGGTAGGGCAGGTCAACGATCGTTCCAGGCTCGCGGCTCTCCTTCACAAGCCGGAGGGCATCGAAGATGACAGTCTTCTGCTGGAGCACGTTCCCGGGCTCTCCCAAGGGGCTGCCGAAGGGCCACTTGAGGAAGAGCGCGCGCGGGGGCCGGATGGTCTCCAGGTACATGCGCGTGAGTCCGAAAGCGACGGTGGCGATGCCCTGCTTCTCGATTGCACGTGCGATCAGTCCCACGGACTGTGTGCACGTCGGTCAGCAGGGGGTGAGGAGCGCGATATCCGCCCCCTCCTCCTTGAGCCTGCGGGCCACCTCCGGGGCGTAGGTCCGGACGAGCGGCGCGACGATCGGGATATATCCCATGAAGCTGTAGACTGTCGGATTCAAGGCGGCCACGATTCCCTGGGCAACGAGTTCCTCGATGCGGTCGCCGGGAATGGCGACGTTGATGTCCTGCATAATGCTCTCTTCATTGAAGTGCGAGTGGGAAACCACATATCCCATCCTGATGTCCTGCCACGCGAAGGCACGGTAGCTCGGGTCGCCCCTCCGTTCGTCCATGTCGAAGGGCGCCTGTGTGGGCAGGTGGACACCGCAGGTGGTGAGCAGGGCAACCACGCATTCGGGAAGGGGCTTCCTGAGGGGGGCAAAAGGGTTTACCGCATCCGGCCGCGCAGCAGGGAGCACGTGCACGAGAAGGCGCATCAGATCGCCATATCTCCCGACGGTCTTTGCCAGCACCTTATCGACCTTGTGCCATATCCCCATGGGTTCCTCCTCGTTCTCTGTTTGCGCTCGCTTCGCCCCTTATGTCCGCTCCCTGCCCCCAAGTCAATATGAAAACGTTTCCGTCCCCGCGGCAGAGATCCTCTTTCGAGATGCTTGTATTTTGCGCGGGTGTAACGTATGCATGTCTCATCGAAGCGGGGAGGCAGTACATGAACATGGATGAAATCCTGAGGCATATAGCGGTTGCGCGCCCCAACTACAGTTCCGCGGTCGACGCCACAAGCGCGTTTATCCGCGACCTGCTCACCTCCTGGGGCATTCCGTTCAGCATACAGGAGTTTC
>CAYGXB010000240.1:0-5225 GCA_964353605.1 uncultured Bacteriovoracaceae bacterium | reverse complement strand
GGTTGTTGGCCGTGGCCCCTTTGATTCTTATGAGGGTCTTTCCCGGTTTCTTCCGCTGGGCCGGGACATGGATCTTCTCCCTGCCTGAAAGGTAGCGGCCGGTGATGGAGGTCTCGCATGCCTTAAGCTCCATGGGCGTGCCCTGGAAGACGATATCGCCACCAAACTCGCCCGCGCCGGGGCCTAAGTCAATGATATGGTCGGCCTTCAGGATGGTTTCCTCGTCATGTTCTACGACAATTACAGTGTTGCCGAGGTCTCTGAGGTGCTTGAGGGTGCTGATGAGCCTCGCGTTGTCCCGTTGGTGGAGGCCGATGGAGGGCTCGTCGAGGATATACATGACCCCCATCAGCGCCGCCCCGATCTGGGTGGCAAGGCGTATGCGCTGTGCTTCGCCCGAGGAGAGCGTGCCCGCAGAACGGCTGAGGGTGAGGTAGCCGATACCGACCGACTTCAGGAACTCGAGGCGCGAGCAAATCTCTTTAATCAGGCGCGAGGCGATCTGCTCCTGCTTGCCGGAAAGTTGGAGATTTTTAAAGAAGACGAGGAGGTCATCGACGCTCAAGCAGGTGAGGTCATAGATGTTCTTCCCGCCGATGAACACGTGTAGGGATTCCTGTTTGAGCCGGGAGCCACCGCAGCCGGGGCAGACCTTGTAGCGCAGGTAGCCGGAGATGTATTCCTGGATCTCTCCGGTCTCGCTCTCCTTGAGCCGGCGCAGAAGATTTGGGATCACCCCTTCGAAGTCGTTGTTGCCGTGGAGGATGGCGCTCTGCACTTCCGGACGCAGGCGCTCGAAGGGTGTATCAGGGTCGAAAGACAGGCTGTGTGAGAGTTTCCTGATCATGCGGGTGGCGAACCTCCCCGGCGGCACCCCCCAGGAAGCGATGGCGCCATCCAGGAGGGAAAGCTTCGGCTTGGGAATGACGAGCTCCGGATCGATCTCAAGGAGCACCCCGAGCCCGCTGCATATGCTGCATGCACCGTGCGGGTTATTGAAGGAGAATATTCGGGGGGAGATCTCCGGATAGGAAACGCTGCAGGTGGGGCAGCTGAAGATCTCCGAGTAGATGGTCTCGGCCGTCTGGTCCTCCACCTTGAGGATGCCGCCCGAGAGGTGGCAGGCTGTTTCGATCGAATCGACGAGTCGGGACCGGATACCCTCCTTGATGATGATCCTGTCCACCACCACGTCAATAGAGTGTTTCCTGTTCTTGTCGAGTTTGGGTACCTCCTCGATGTCGTAGGTGGTGCCATCGATGCGCACCCGCACAAATCCGTCCCGGGCGAGGTTCTCGATCTGCTTGGTGTATTCGCCCTTGCGGTCTCTCACCACCGGGGCATAGAGGATGATCCTACTCCCCTGGTTATTGAGGATGGCATCCGCCATTTGTTGGATAGTCATGGACTCGATTGCACGACCGCAGATCCAGCAGTGGGGTGCACCGGCCCGTGCGAAGAGGAGTCTCAGATAATCATAGATCTCGGTGATGGTGCCGACGGTGGACCGGGGGTTGTTGGAGGTGTTCTTCTGCTCAATGGCGATGGCGGGCGAGAGACCATCGATGGACTCCACCTGTGGTTTGGGCATCTGTTCGAGGAACTGTCGGGCATACGTGCTCAAGGATTCCACGTACCGTCGCTGGCCCTCGGCATAGAGCGTATCGAAGGCAAGTGACGACTTACCCGAGCCGGAGACCCCGGTGATCACGACGAGTTTGTTCCTCGGGATGTTGACATCGAACCCCTTAAGGTTATGCTCGGCGGCACCCTTGATCTCTATGAAATCCTTCATCGCTTGCCGGTAAACTAATAACCAGTGGCGGGCAATCGGGCGCAGTTAGTTGCGATCCTGCAAATTGCCTATCCGTTTCCTGCCTTATCCTCTTCTGCCTCGTTATATATATATGCCGATATAGTGTTCGGACATGATCTGCTTGAGCCAGTGCTCGAACGCTTCGTCCCGTGCCTTGTCTTCGAGGTTATTTATGATCTCGCCCTTGACCTCATCGAGGTCCTTCTTTCCCGTCAGCTCCCTGCCGCCAACCTCAAAAATACAGTAGTATTCCTTCACCGGGACCGGACCGACAATATCCCCGGGTTTCGCATGCTCGAGGGCAATGCCAGCGCTCTTATCGAGGTCTTCCAAAGCAACCCACCCGATATCCGGACTCCCTGCGGCGAGGATATCGGAGTATGTTTTAGCCACCTCGTCAAATGGCTGATTGGCTTTAATCTCGGCCTTTGCAGCCTCCGCTCGCGCCTGGTCACCCTTCACGGCAATCTGCTTGAGGTGGAGGGATAACCTGCCAGAGTATCGGGGTGTGCTGTCATAATAGGCCTTGATCATCTGCGGAGTCACCACCACCCGGGAAGAGACCATCATATCCATCAGGGTTTTTCTCATGACGGCGATACGTGCACTTGCAAAGCTCGTCCTGTTCTGGGCCACTATGGCATTGATCTGGGAAGGATCCACAGGCGGGAGGCCGAACTTGTCATATGTTTTTTCAACGACTGTCTCTTCGATCATGAGATCAAGCACTTTTTTTGCTTTGGCATTGTCGGCAGGGTCCAGGTCGAGGGATTCCATCCGGGCATCGAGATCGGACTGCATGATGAGCCGGTCGTCCACCACCGCGATGATGGCGTCGATGGTGTCCCCCATGGCCACACCCCTTGCCAGTACGGCCAGGAAAAAGGCCATACATATCATCTTGACATTCAGCTTCATGTCATTCCCCAATTCACCCATCCTTCCCCTGATGCGCATCGGAGAGTCCCCGCAGGATATCGCGCAGTCCGTACATATCCCCTATGGGGATTTCTGCGATTCCTTCCGGATACATCCTTCCGCCACTCTGCCTCACCATGTGTATGAGGGTATCGATGCTTACCATAGTATCATGGGCAAAGTACAGCCTCAAGAACGAGTCTTCCCGCTCAAGCTTCCTAATCCTCAAAGCTTTCAACGTATCCCGGATCTCGGCGATGAAAAGGAGGGTCTTCACCGGTTGTGGGGCGGGGCCATACATGTCGTTGAGTTCATCGTGAATCTTTACGATATCCTCCTGGGTCGCGGAAGCGAGCCGTTTGTAGAGGCCGAGCCGCAGGTGCTGATCTGGACAGTAATCATCAGGGATATAGGCATCGAGCTCTATCTTGATCTCAGGGTCCAACTCTGGAACGATGGGCTTGCCCTGGAGCTTGTCGACGGCCTCTTTGAGCATCTGCTGGTAGAGTTCGAACCCGATGGCCGCTACATACCCCCACTGCGCATGACCCAGGATCTCCCCCACCCCCCGGATCTCCATGTCGCGGAGAGCCATCTGGAACCCGGCCCCTAGCAACTCATACTCCTTGATGGCAGAGAGCCTCTTCTGGGCGTCCTTCGTGATCTGACCAACAGCCGGTATGAGGAGCAGGGTATACCCCTTTACCTTCGACCTGCCCACCCTGCCGCGTAACTGGTAGAGATCTGCGAGACCGAACTTGTCCGCCCGGTTGATGATGATGGTGTTCGCCGAGGCGATATCGATGCCCGAGCCGATGATGGCGGAGGTCACCAGGACGTTGATCCTACGGTCCAGGAACTGCTCCATTACCCGCTCGAGCTCCTTCCTGCTCGTCTGACCGTGCGCGACACCGACCCGTGCGTTCGGACAGATGGACTGGACATAGTCGGCCATAGCGTCAATGTTCGCCACCATGTTGTGCACAAAGAACACCTGTCCTCCCCGTGCGAGCTCGCGCTCGACGGCCTGCACGATAATATCGTCGTCAAAACGTGAGATCACGGTCTCAATCGACTTCCGCTCAGCCGGCGGCGTCTCGATGATGGACATGTCCCTGATGCCCGATATGGCCATGTTGAGCGTGCGGGGGATGGGTGTAGCGGTGAGGGTGAGGATGTCGATTTCCGTCCGTCGCGCCTTGATCTTTTCCTTGTCCTTGACCCCGAAGCGGTGCTCTTCGTCCACGATGAGCAGCCCGAGATCCTTGAACTGGACTCGGTCGGAGAGGAGGGCATGCGTCCCGATGACAATGTCGACCTGGCCCGACCTCAGGTCATCGAGGATAACCTTGCTCGCCGATGAGGTGGACAAGCTGGAGATCGCATCCACCCTAACCGGCCACCGGTCAAAACGGGAACGGAAGGTTGCGAAGTGTTGGCGGGTTAGCAAAGTGGTCGGGACGAGCACAGCCGTCTGCTTGCCGGACATGGCCGCCACAAAGGCCGCCCGTAGGGCCACTTCCGTTTTGCCATAACCGACGTCGCCGCAGATGAGCCGGTCCATGGGTTTGCGCGAGGCCATATCGACATACATCTCCTCGATGGCATGAAGCTGATCCTCGGTCTCGTCGTATGGGAAATCATCCTCGAAATCCTTGATGTTGGTATTGCGTACGGCAAAGGCGAAACCTTGAGCGCTCTCCCGTTTGGCATAGATCGACAGGAGCTCGCCGGCGAGCTTGCGTGTGGACTCCCGGGCACGTGTCTTGGCCTTGTTCCACCGCGTCCCGCCGAGCTTGTCGACGATCAGCCCGTCTGCATCCCCCACATAGCGCTGGAGGAGTCCGAGACGATAGACAGGGACATAGAGCTTATCGCCGTCCTGATATTCAAGTACGACGAAATCGCTCATGATTCCTTCGAGCTCGATGCGTTCGATGCCCTTGAAAATCCCGATCCCATTGTCCCGGTGTACGACGGGATCGCCCACGTTGATTTGGGTGAAGGGGTTGAGGATGGGAAGCCTCTTCGGTGGTTTGCGGTGCTTCTTGCCGCCGAAGGCCTCATCGCCTGCAATGACAGCCAAACCGAGGCCGGGGATGATGAAACCCGAGGAGATCGCATCTTCGAGCACACAGATCGCAGGTCTGCCCCGCTGACGGAGGATGTCTCTCTTGAGCGGTTGAACCCGTAACCCGCGCTGATTGAGCGCATACTCTATCCGCTCACGGAGCATGGCTGAACCGGCAAAAATGGAGATGTCATATCCTTCCTCCTTGAGGGATACGATATGGTCGAGGACGGATTGTGTGCCTCGTTCGAGATGGACCTCCTTCCAGGTCAACGGGAAGATTTCCCCGGTTATGGATGTTGAGACCACGAACGGGGCCTGTTTGAGGATATGGATAAATGCCGATTTCGACAAAAGGAGGTCTTCCGGCAGGAGCTGCTCAATGGCCCAATCTACCCTGGAATGGGCCTTGGAATACTG
>CAYGXB010000239.1:4412-5253 GCA_964353605.1 uncultured Bacteriovoracaceae bacterium | reverse complement strand
ACCCCACGACGGGCAGGATCGTGGTCATCGAGATCAACCCCCGGACGTCGCGTTCCTCCGCCCTGGCGTCCAAGGCCACCGGTTTCCCCATCGCCCTCATTTCGTCGAAGCTCGCCGGCGGTCTGACCATGGATGAGATTCCGTACTGGAAGGAGGGCACGCTCGATAAGTATGTGCCCTCCGGCGATTATGTAGTCATCAAGTTCGCCCGCTGGGCATTTGAAAAATTCAAGGGGGTTCAGGACAAGCTCGGCACCCAGATGCGTTCGGTGGGAGAGGTGATGAGCATCGGCAAGACCTACAAGGAGGCCCTCCAGAAGGCTATCCGGTCTCTGGAGATTGGTCGCTACGGGCTCGGCTTTGCCAGGGATTTCCATACCATGAGCCTGGATGCCCTCATGCTGCTCCTCAACGAGACCTCCAGCGAACGCCAGTTCATCATGTACGAGGCCCTCAGGAAGGGGGCGACCGTAGAGGATCTCGCCCAGAAGACCTACCTGAAGCCGTGGTTCATCGCGCAGATGCAGGAACTCGTGGAGCTCGAGGAGGAGATCCTTTCCTATAAGGGCACTCATCTGCCAGACGAGCTCCTCGTGAAGGCCAAGCAGGACGGTTTCGCCGACCGTTACCTCGCCAAGCTCTTAAATATCCACGAGGCCGAGATTCGGGTGAGAAGGACCTCGCTCGGCGTGGTGCATGCCTGGGAGGGCGTAAAGGTGAGCGGTGTCGAGAATGCGGCCTACTACTACTCGACCTACAATGCCCCGGATGCGGTCGAGGTCACCCCGCGCTCCAAGATCATGGTCCTGGGCGGCGGGCCGAACAGGATTGGCCAGGGCAT
>CAYGXB010000239.1:0-4402 GCA_964353605.1 uncultured Bacteriovoracaceae bacterium | reverse complement strand
GGTCTCGACGGACTACGACACCTCGGACAAGCTCTACTTCGAGCCGTTGACGGTCGAGGATGTGCTGGCGATCTATGAAAAGGAGAAGCCGGAAGGCGTCATCGTTCAGTTCGGTGGGCAGACCCCGCTCAACATCGCGAATGAACTGGCCACCGCCGGCGTCAGGATCCTGGGCACGTCGCCGGATACCATCGACCTGGCCGAGGACCGCGACCGCTTCCGCAAGATGATGTCCAAGCTCGGCATCCCCATGCCGGAATCGGGTATGGCGAACAATCTGGAGGATGCCCTGGTCATCGCTAACCGGATCGGCTACCCCCTCATGGTGAGGCCTTCCTATGTCCTGGGAGGCCGGGGCATGGAGGTGGTGCACGACGAGGATATGCTCAGGCAATATGTAGAGGCTGCGGTCGGCGTCACCCCGGAGCGGCCCACCCTCATCGACAAGTTCCTCGAAAATGCCATCGAGGTAGAAGCGGATGCCATCGCCGACGGGAAGAGCGCCTTTGTCCCCGCGGTCATGGAGCACATCGAGCAGGCGGGGATCCATTCCGGGGATTCGGCCTGCGTCATCCCGCCCATAAGCATCCCGGCCAAGCACATCGAAACCATCTACGAGTATACGCGGAGGATTGCCATCGAGCTCAATGTAGTGGGGCTCATGAACATGCAATACGCCATATGCAATGACATGGTGTATGTCCTGGAGGCGAACCCGAGAGCTTCGCGGACGGTGCCGCTCGTATCCAAGGTGTGCAACATCCCCATGGCGCGCATCGCCACAAAGATCATGCTCGGGAAAACCCTGCAGGATTTTGACCTCGGGAAGAAAACATTCCCGCATTACGGGGTGAAGGAGGCCGTACTCCCCTTCAATATGTTCCCCGAGGTCGACCCGGTCCTCGGGCCCGAGATGCGTTCCACGGGCGAGGTCCTCGGCCTGGCCAACTCTTTCGGTCTCGCTTACTACAAGGCTCTGGAGGCGGCGGGGCAGATGCTGCCTAAAGAAGGGAAGGTGCTCCTCACCGTATCGAGCAGGGAAAGGCCCGCCGTACTCGAGGTGGCGCGCATGTTCCATCAACTGGGGTTCACCATCAAGGCCACCCAGGGCACCCACAAGTTTCTCGAGGACTGTGGCATCGCTGCGGAGCTGGTCCTCAAGCTCTATGAGGGTAGGCCCAATATCATGGATGACATCATGAACGGTGAGTATGGGCTCATCATCAATACCCCCATCGGGAAGCTCAGCGCGCACGATGACTCGTACATCCGCAAGGCGGCCATCAAGTACAAAATCCCCTACATCACCACCCTATCTGCGGCTTTAGCCGCGGCACGGGGTATCGAGGCTTACCGGAAAGGGAAGAGCTCGGTCAGATCCCTGCAGAAATACCATGAGGATATAACGTAACAATAAGCTGCAATCAAAAAAGCTCATGATCCCTTAATCTTCAGGAGGGCGAAACATCAGCCGTTCATGTCGGGTCGCAGCGTGGTGAGCAATGCCCCGACATGACCGGATCATCTATAACCCCCCTATAAATCCAAGGGGGGAAAGTTAAAGCACCTTGGCCAGGAAGGCCTTTATCCTTGGGTTGTTCATGCGCTCGGAAAACAAATCCTCGGGATGCCCTTCGAAGATGAATCTCCCGTTATCCATGAAGATCACCCGGTCCGCCAGCTCCCGTGCAAATCCCATCTGATGGGTGACGATGAGCATGGTCATGCCCTCTTCGGCGAGGGTGTGGATGGTCGTGAGGACCTCGCCCACGAGCTCCGGGTCAAGGGCCGATGTCGGCTCGTCGAAGAGCATGATCATCGGCCGCATGGCAAGGGCCCTGGCAATGGCGACGCGCTGCTTTTGCCCGCCGGATAGGAAGGCCGGGTAGACATCCTGCTTGTCGAGCAATCCCACCTTTCCCAGGAGATCGAGGGCAACGGCTCTGGCGTTCTCCCGCTTTTCCTTTTTCACCGTTAGGGGGCCCTCCATGACATTCTCCAGGGCGGTCATGTGCGGGAAGAGGTGAAAGTGCTGGAACACCATGCCGATCTCGGAACGGAGCCTGCATATCATCTCCGGCTTGTCCAGGACGAGCCTCCCTTTCTTGTTCGTTCTGTAGCCGACTTCCTTGCCCTTGAGGAGGATTTTCCCCGCGTCCATCTTTTCGAGGAAGTTGATGATCCTCAGCAGGGTTGTCTTTCCCGACCCGGACGGTCCGATGATGACGATCTTTTCGCCCTTCTCGATCGTGAGGCTCACCTGGTCGACGGCGACGAGATCGCCAAAGCGTTTTACCACATCCTTAAGCTCAATCATCGGTTCTCATATACCCCCAGTCTGTCTTCCAGCCGCTTGAAACATACGGTGAATATGCTCGTCATGAGCAGGTAGATGATGGCCGCCTGGATGAGGATGAAGATGTTGAAGGTGGCGTTGAATATCTGATCCGCTGACCGCATGAGTTCCACCATGGCGATGGTGGAGACCAGGGCTGTATCCTTGATGAGGGCGATGAACTCGTTCCCCACGGGTGGCACCAACCGCTTGTAGGTCTGCGGGATGATGATCCGTCGCATGGCCTGCCAGTGCGTCATGCCGATGGCCTTGGCGGATTCCATCTGTCCCGCATCGATACTCTCGATGGCTCCTCGCATGATCTCGGCCAGATAGGCGGAATAGTTCAGCCCCAGTCCGATCAGCGCGGCGGAGAAGGGACTCAGGGTGATGCCCAGCGGCGGCAGCCCGTAGTAGATGAAGAAAAGCTGGAGCAGAAGCGGCGTTCCCCGAAACATCCAGATATAGCACCAGAAGAAGGACGAAAGGGCCCTGAGACGGCTGATCCTGCCCAACGCGATGAAGAGCCCGCCGATTGGTGAAACGAGCATGGTGATGAGGACGAGGATGAGAGTCATGCCGGACGCCTTAAGCAGGGTCGGCAGGTAGGTCTGCATGTCCTTGAGGAAACGGAGCCATTCGGGCGTCTGGGCTGCCTCAATCTGTGTGAGAAGGTTTTTGGCCTCGAGGTTGTCGGGCAGTCGTGCCAGGATATCATTACACATCCTGGCGCTTTCGCCATAGTCCTTGCTGCTGAAGAGTATCTTCGCAGCCTCTATGCGCGCCCGGACGAACACCCCTGCGTCCTCGCCGGGAGCGGGGGGGTTGACCTGCTTGAATATCGCAAGGGCCTTATCAAGCTCACCAATCTGGATGAGCCTCGTCCCTTCAGCCAGCAGTTCGTACTGGTCGGGCTTGCCGGCCGCATCAGCCGGCGAGATACAGACTGGAAGGATGATGAGCACGAGGCTCAGCGTGCCCACGAGCACGCTGAGCCGGGAGATTATTTGAATCTTACTTCCAGGTCGTGATGTCATCTCCGAACCACTTGATGGATATCTTCTTCATGGTGCCGTCCTTGAACATTCCGTCGAGTGTCTTCTGGATCTTATTCTTCAGGGAAACATCTTCTTGTCTGAGGCCGATCCCGATGGGTTCGGAGAGGAGCGATTCGGAAAGCACTCTATACTCCCCGGGCTTCTGTGAGAGGTAGTAGCGGCCCACGAGCTCGTCCACCGCGAGTGCATCGATTCTGCCGATCTTGAGGTCCATGAAGGCGTTGGTGTTGGTGTCGTACTTTTTGATCTCCTTGAACTGCTTGTTCAGCTTTGCGAGCGCCTCTTCGGATGTGGAACCGAGCTGGACACCCACCATGGTTTCAGCACCGAGGTCTTTCAGACCCTTGATCTGCTTGTTGTCTGCCTTCACCACGATCACCTGCTTCTCCATGATGTAGGGCTTGGTGAAGGCGATCTCTTTCTCGCGCTCTTCTGTAACGGACATCCCGGACCAGATGATGTCGAACTTCTTGGTCTTGAGCGACATGATCACGCCCTTCCAGGCGGTGGGCACGTGCTCGACCTTTATGCCAAGCCGTTTGCAGAGTTCTCTGGATGCATCGATGTCGAACCCTACCAGCTCGTTCTTCTCGTTGCGGAACTCCATGGGCGGGAACGCATCGTCGATCCCGATGACGAGCTTGCCCTTGGCCTTCACCTTCTCCCAAGAATCGTCGCCTGCCGCATATGTATGTGTTGACAAAACGGCGACCAGGCAGAACGCAAAACCAACCACGAAAAAGACCGCTCTCTTCATACGTCCTCCTTCTTTTGATCAATCATCTCTTCGTTCATAGAACAATTATCAACCCTTTTCAAGCAAGGACTCTTCCCCTCTCGGAATACTTCGGTCATGGGTGGCTGCATAGAAGCTCAACACCCACATCACTCCTGCGTTTTCCGGGGTAAACATCTACAGGATGTACTCACCCCGGAGAGGTGGCATAGGGAAGAAGGCCTTCGGTTTTTCTGGACACCACCTGCTTTTTGCCCTATCATTATCTTCCGT
>CAYGXB010000238.1:0-5296 GCA_964353605.1 uncultured Bacteriovoracaceae bacterium | reverse complement strand
TTCTTCCCATCGCAGGTGCAAGACGCATCACGAAGGCATTAGGAGTCTTTGTGAGGGAATTCACAACCCAGGAGGAACTTCTTCGAGACCAGCAGAGGGGCATCTATAAGAATGTGGATCAACTCAGGGGTCCGTCTTCTACAGGCAATGACCCGATGGTAAACTGGCATGTTCAGTTACTCCAAGAAGTGGGCATGACGAATTGGCAGGCAGACAACAACAATATCGAGGTCATCCATTACTTCTCAGGCGGGCATGTCATCACCTTTGCAGATCGGAAGGTTATCCTGCGAGATAGTAATAAGGGAGACCAGCAAGGTCAGGTCATCAAGCCCTATCCCTACGACATGCCCATTGTGCAGTACAAGTACATGCCCCTGCCCCTGGAGTTCTTCGCTATGGGCATACCTGAAGTCCTCGAAGTCCTACAGGAAGACAAGAACCTGATTGACTCTGCACGCAGAGATAATATTGACCTCGTGATTCAGAAGGTCATTAAGGCTCGCTCAGGCGCAGACCTTAACTTCGACCTCTTCAAGTTCTACGCAGGTGCGATCTGGCCTATGGAGAATCTTCAGGACATTGAACCCCTGGAGATGCAGGACGTAACTCAGTCCTCATACCAGGAGTCTGCCAAGAAAACAGCGGAGATGGAGAATGCCCTAAGCCTCTTTGGGTATGCTAGGGGTATGACACCTATGCACAGTGAACAGCCTACTACTGTTATGAAGCTCCAACAGGCATCACTGAACAGATTAGATCTTGCTGTTAAGTTAGCAGAGTTCTCCACTCTTCAGAACATTGCTACACGTATCATCCTTCTCACCCGAAGGTACATGGATCCTGCTACCTATGAAGCAATAGTAGGAGACAAGGACGCCGGCTTCTACCGCTTATCTGAGGAAGACATCCGCAGGTTCTTCTACTTCATGCCCGTGGGGAGTTCAGTCACTAATATCAAAGAACTCAGACAGCAGCAAATCATGACAGCTATCCAGATGCTTCAGGCTATACCCCCGCAAATCATGGCAACCAACATCAAGCCCTTTACCGTTGATTGGTACGAAGCACTAAAAACAGCCTTCGATGCAGTTGACATACAGAACCAGGACAGGATTCTCATCCCTCTTCAGCCACAACAGATGCCAATGATGGGCGGATTAATTCAGCCAGGGATGGGAAATCCCAACGAGATGCAGGCACTCGCTAACATAATGTATGGAGAAAAGGGTGGGATTCAAGATGTGATGAGCCAGGTGACAAAGGCTCTGACTACTCCGCCCAAGCCGGAAACAAAGACAGCAACAGGAGGCACTAAGAAATGAATGATATAAGACATTGGGGACCAGGATGTAAGAAGGGTGGAAAGAAGCGAAAGGGGAAGAAAAAGAAATGAGTCCAACTATACTATTTATATTGTTAGGCTTGATGATGTTTTTCTTCCTTGTGGCACTGTATGATATGAGGGAATTATGAACATTGAAGAAATCATGGATAGATATGATGAAGGAGTAAGTTTACCAGAGATGATAACTATGTATGAAGATATTCATTTTCTTCTAAATGAAGTTGATAGATTGGAAAAGAAATTGAAAGAACTGGAGGACAAATGACCTTATCCTCAGCAGAGATTAAACGCCAGATACTCATGTCCGCAAGTTCATCCGACATCAAGCGAAAGATGGATAAGAACCCCCCTGGCATCAGTGAAGGCGAACAGATAGAGATGGGCAATGACCTAGATGCCATTACAAAGATGCGTGGCTGGACACTCATTGAGTCCTACATGCTCAGGCAGATGAACCTTGTGGGGTTAGTCCTTAGCGATAAGGAACTTCCCGACCAGAAAGGAATCGCCAAGGCGTTCATAGAACTCATGCAGTGGATAAGCCTCGTCATCAGGCGCAGAGATGAAATCTTAGAGAAGGAGAGACTTAAATATGATACCAAAAGTGTACCGCAAGACAAAGCCGACTAGTGGTTCCAAAATGGCAGACTATAAGATCAACGAGGGTGGTGGCCCTGTAGAGGGCGTTATCATTGGGCCTGAGAGTTCAGTGGGAACAGTCGCCACTACCCCTAGTGCAGACCAGGGTAAAGAGAAGGGCATTCAGAAGATATGAAGTGTGAGATATGCGGTAAGGAATGCGATAACCTTGGCGCACATATGTACCAGAAGCACAGGGAAGCTCTTCCACTTGAAATCAAGGTGGATGAAACGATCAAGGAAAAACCGTTAAGTGAACTCGTCTCGGAGATGAAAGACTTGCTCAAGCCCTATCAGAACGAAATCAGCATCAGAACATTTGAAAAGGGCGGAAAACTGAAAGAGATCGAGATCACTGCGAGAATCCAACTATAAGGAGAATATCATGAATCAAGATGACATTAAAGGACTTCCTGATGTAGACCTGAGTGGTGTGTTAGATGATCTTCAGAAAAGTCAGGAGAAACCCCCACAACAAGCAATAGAAGATAAGTTAGACCTTGGGCAGTTCAAGAACCCCAAGGACATGCTCAAATCCTACAAAGAGATTCAGGCTGCGTTTACCCGTGTAACGCAGGAAAACAAAGCCTTTAAGGAACAAATGGCACAACTCAACGAACAACTGGAATTAACGAAACTCGGTGGGATGCAACAATCTCAGCCTGCTTATCAACCCCCAGCAGACCCGCAACAATACTTTCAGCAGAACGAAGACATTGAACAGAGAATTATGCGCCAGGTCTCTACTCAAAGAATTGCGGAAGTGCTGGAAGAGGAGGCCGAGAAGAACAAGCCTGAGTTTCAGGAGAGATATGCCTATGCCCAGATGGTTTCCCGTGAGTATCCCAACTTAGCCACAACTTCAAGGGGCGTAAAGAAGCTTTTTGAGCTTGGGGATAAACTCAGATCGGAGAACCTTCGCAAGAGTGCGGGCAGGGCATTAGAGTCCATCTTTGGTGAACCCCTTAACGATGAGGAAATCACAAAGCTACGGACATTGGTTAAGGGAGATAAAGCAATCAAGCAAAGAACGGACCAGACAAATGCCTATATGCCAGATACTTCAACCTCTACCAAATCGGGCCAGGATCAGAACCAGATACCCAACATTGATCTCGAACTCAATGAATCTGTGAAAAAGGGAGATTTAGATGGTGCAATCAATGCGCTCTTCAAGCGTGTTGATATGGCAGAATAGGAGAATATAAAATGGCTTTAGCATCTTCATCATTTATGACTGGAACTGGTGCGTGGGGGTCAGCCCTACTCACAAAGTTAGATAAGATTGATATGTCCCAGATTCTCTCTGCGGTTCTCATGGCCGACAAAGAACTTCTCGGACACATCAAGATGGGGCCTCCCGCCCAGAACATCGAAGTGAACTGGTTGGAGGACGAACTTGTTGCTGCTACATTCAATGCGATAGCTACCGCAACTTCTACCAGTATTTCTCTTATCGGGTTTAGCACAAGTGCATCCGTTGAAAGGATGTTTACTTCTAACACGATTGTTCAGCCGGATGGTGCTGACTGGTGGTTACAGGTGCAGATCACAGATGGTGCATCTTGCCTTGAGACCCTTCTCTATCCCGCTACTGGTGGGATTTCTTATGCAACAACTGGATTTGGAACTACCTGCACATGGAGGATTATTGGAACACCGTATTCTGATTTAGCAACAGCTTCTGAGGATCGCTCTCAACTTCGTGCCAAAAGACGGAACTTTACGCAGGTCTTTGAGAGAGCAATCGCCATTGACCAGACCCGTAAGGGAATCGCAATGGAAGCTGTGGTTGACGAACTTCAGCAGCAGATTAAATACCGCACTCTTGAACTCAAGAGGGAACTTGACCTTGCGGTAATCAATGGTGTTGCCTATGCCGATGCTGCTGCAACCATGTCCCCGTATCTTCTTTTGAGAACCATGCACGGTATTATTGCGTATATCCGTGATTATGATCTGGATAACACACAGGAAGATACAATGGTTACACAGGTAAGTGCTGCCCTCACTATCGCCCACGTAAACGATCTACTTTATAAGATCTGGGATGCGGGTGGACTCGATGAGGCGTCAGATGCTGTTATTGTTGTAGGTGGAGCGCAACAGAGAGTTATCGCTTCTTGGGAAAAGGAACTCCGCAGGGTGGAGCAGGGAGAGCGTCAGGTCGGCTACTACAGGGATGTCTTCTTGAGCGATATGGGCAAGGAATTCCCAATCGTTCTTGATCGCTGGATGCCGAAAGACAAACTTCTTGTTCTTGACCGTAACAGGGTTTCTTTAAGAGCATTGAGTGGTGACGCATGGCACATGGAAAAGATGGCAAAGACTGGTCGCCAGGAGAAATGGCAGCTTTCTGGTCAGTACACTCTTGAAATTAGAAATGCTGACAAGTGCCATGGCCTGCTCTACGACTTGACCTAATGGTTGATTATTTAGCAGAAAACCAGGATTTCAGGAACTTCCTTGACAAGGTATCCGACATCACTGGGGAGAAGAACAAGTACAGGTGGGTAGATAACCTCCGTGAGAACGCTGAACTTTTCAAAAAGACAGGATGGGCTACCGAAGTCCTACAGGATAGGGAGGTAGGGAAAACTGCCATCCTTATGGGTGCATCCCCTGCCCTTCGCAACCAGGTAGAGACTTTAAAGGGAGTTCAAGGAGATCCAGACTTTATTCTATGTGGGCTGAGTTGCAATTTAGAATTCCTTCTAAATAATGGAATTCAGCCCAAATACTGCATTACGGTAGATGGCGATCCCTCTCAGGGAGAATTTTGGGAAAGCATGGATATGGATAAGACGAAAGGTATTACGCTTATCGCTTCTACCACGGCTTATCCCCCGATGCTTACGAAGTGGAAAGGGCCACTCTATTTCCTGGCCTTACAGGTGAGCCGGAAGAAATCACAGAAGATATACAAAAAGCACTACGGCCCGATCAACGGAATAGGGATTGAGTTCCACTCCCTGATGGGACAGTTTAACGTAATGGCAGCTTTCATATTCTTATGCCTTGGATGCAAGGTTATCCTGTTTGTCGGCAATGAAATGAGTTTCAAGGACAAGGAGGCCAAATACTACGTTGACCGTGAAGACCCCAGAGACAGAGACAAGAGGTTTCCACACGGGGATATTTACGGAAATATTGTTTATACCACAACGGGGTTGATGGCCCTCAAACTTTCCCTTGAATACTATCTTGGTCTTATCGGCAAGGCAGGGTATTTCATCAATTGCTCCGAGGCGGGTATATTCGGCATAACAAAGCGGTATCCAGACTATCATGTACCCTGGATACATCAAA
>CAYGXB010000237.1:0-5297 GCA_964353605.1 uncultured Bacteriovoracaceae bacterium | reverse complement strand
TAAAGACAGATTATTGCTTTGGCTAACATCAAAAAAAAGCGATAACATGGATAGCATGAGGGTCCGGTTGGCTCTTCTCGATCTGGGAGCGCGTCGTGTCGTGTGGCAGAGGGAACCTAAGGTATTTTTACTACCAACGGACATACATCCCATTAACAAAACAAAGGTGCTGGCGAACAATTCTGACACGCAAAGAATGTATGAGATTGAGTTGACCAATGGGGCAATGCAACCCAACAGATACATTCGTGGGTGTTCTATCGCTGTTAGCCCGAATAAACGATGGCTGGCTACTGTGCAACTTAATGACTGTGAGAATGCGAAGGATGTCGTCGCCAGAGTCTTTGTCAGTAAATTGGATGGGCAAGACATCCGGCAAATCGCTCAACTGCCATCTTGGGAATTTCAAAGGGCTTACAAGGGTATGGGTATCATATCTCCCATCTGGTCTCCACGCGGTGATGTACTTGTGATACTAGGCGAACAAAAATTGGCAATAATCAAGCTCCCAAATCCCCGTGAAGCTATGGGAAAGTAACACAGCCAGATAATTCATGCTTATGCCTCCCTTTCTGTCAGGCCAAGCGCTGAGGTGACTATTTTTTATGAACAATTGTTTTTTATGCAGGCTGACTGTCTCATCTCTCCACAGCCTCGAAAGGAGCAATTATTATGCGCGAGCATATAGTGCAGCAAGGCGAATGTCTGGCAAAAATAGCGCTAAAATACGGATTCACACAATGGCAGACAATCTACAATGCTCCTGAGAATGAATCGCTGCGATACAAAAGGCCAAATCCTAATGTTTTGTACGCGGGAGATAAAATCTTCATTCCTGAGAAGGCCACAAAGCAAGACGCTTGCCCGACAGAGAAGAGACACAGATTTCAGCTTAAGTCCAACAAATGGAAATTGCGGCTGGAAATAAGGGATGAGATCGGCAAACCCCTCGAAGATGTGCCCTATGAACTGTATATCGGCAAGAATCTCATGACAAAAGAACATACGGGCAAAAACGGCTTGATCGAAGAGAACGTCGATGCGGCCGTGAGTTCAGTTAAATTGAAGATACTGGGAGACGAGATAGAGTTGCGAATCGGTCACCTTGATCCCATAACCCGCGTGAAGGGGATTCAGCAAAGACTTAACAACCTTGGATACAATGCCGGTGCTGTTGATGGAATATTGGGGCCCAAGACTCGCCTCGCTCTGATGTCATTTCAGGCAGCCCAAAAGATGAAAGTCTCAGGCCTGATTGACGACGATACTCGTAGGGCTTTGCTTAAGGTACACGACAATGACGAAGTGCTTACACCAATGGAGGAAGATCCTGAGATTCAAGATCAGCCTCCCGACCAGCCTGGTCAGGATGAGCCGGCAGAGGGAGGTATGGATCTTGATCTTGCCATTAATGAGGAACCAGATTTAGGCGAGGAATGGGATGCACTCGGGTTGCCGGATACTATGGATCTCGGTGAAAAATCCAAGCTCATCTACGGTGCCCAGCAACGGCTGAAAGCGCTCGGTTTCTATGCAGGATCCATTGATGGTACCGATGGGCCGGAAACCCAGGCGGCAGTGCTGGCGTTCCAAGAATTCTGCAAAGACAATGCTGGCGGCGATGATCCCTCCATAATCGACTCTGGGCCCATCGATGGTATGATCGGGCCCTTGACCAAAAGAGCGCTCGAAACGTATTTCGGTTGCTAGTAGTGTCTGCTTCGAAAATGGATGAGCACCTTTGATCAGTCTGATCATATGAAGACAAATCGCAAGATGTAGCATAGTCACCATAACAGAAGCGAGAGGTCAATAGTTTCAGATGAAAACAGTGGAGAGAGACTAGCATGGCTGACCAGGGAGCTGCAAATCTGGCTTTGATGTGCGATCAGACGGCAACCTGTGCTGTTGCCGATGTTGCCAAGGTTGAGGAAGGGCAGCCATACAAGAACACCCTTCAGGTTTTTCGCAAGATGCGCATCCAAATCCTTGACTGTCGGTCGTATGCCCCATTAGTGGGTATTCCAGTAGAAGGGGTTTGGATAGCAGACTACGATGGTGGAAACCGCTCACCCCTTGCACGCTATAAAGCAAGTCAAAGAGAATGGGACATCAGCAAAAACATCCCTATATGGCCGGCTGATAAGAAACATAGATATATGGGTGAGAAAAAACCTTCTAATCTTGTATCTATCGTCAAAGCATCTCAAATCGCTCTCAATGCTCTGGGATTCAATACAGGCAACCCTGGGAACTCCTACGGGCCGCAAGGCAGGACAGCCTACCTCAAATATCGCATATTGCGTAAGCAAGTATTCATGAAAATGCAAGATCTCCTTCAGACAGAGATCCTAACGAATGAAGTTCTTGATAAAAAGTTAATCGAGACAAAAGCAGGTAATCATGTACTTAAGGACATCACTGATGATTCTGGAAATGAGATTACAGTTAATGAGCCCGATACAGCTGCATGTGAGGGGATTCTGAAGGAATACAACACACGATGTTACAGAGGAGCCCAGTTCCACCTGGCTGCTCTGGGTTTCTATCCGCCAGGGCCAGATCCGCTGTCAGACTTCTGCTTCGATGAAACAGAAGGGGGGGAATGGACCAAAGAATGGAAGGAAGCGTTTGGTCGTTGGAAAAAGAAAGTTGGTTTGATTGGTAAGAAGTGTAGCTGGGAATGGGTGCAGACGAAGGATGTGGGCAAGCTCCTGATGGAAAGTGCCAAACCTTTCGTGACTGACTCCAACGGAATCCTAAATATTCCCATTCCAATCGCGAGGATGAATAAAGGATTTCGCATCGAGATTGGTTTTGCCGATTTTGCCCTGGTACCTGAAGCCACCCTCCGAGAATATAAGGCAAATCCAGCTGCCACGATTCATCGATCTAGAGATGTCCCCAATCTGACTGCTGGACGTGTGCCTCGTCCGCAGCCAGGGGCTTTATGGCAACAGAAAATATTGTGGATCGGCCCGCAAAGTGTAGATCGCCAGAGCCATTGGGGATGGTGGTTAGAGTATAGTCTGCTTGATGGCCAGCACCGGCGTCGGGAATTCATGAGCACCCTGGAGTTTGTAGTACCCCCTTTCGCTGCCGACAAGGAAGAGGATTTTACCTGGAAGAAATTGCATAAAAAAAACGAGGCGTTGTCCCTTTTCTATGATGCCTCCGCTGATACCCCCGAGTTTGTCGCCTACGCCATGGTGTGGTGCCAGCCGGTATATGATGAATTCGGTGATGCCATTCCAACAACGGGTAGCCCGGCAGTAACTGATAACACGTACAGTTGGTGGCCCAATTCATCCGAGGAATGCAATCTCCACATGCATATCGTGACTCAGTTCTATGATCTCGCCGGATGGAAACTATTCGGAGGCAAGGGTTATGGACTTTTTGAACATAACCCCCCGGGGCAAGTAGGGAAATGGAGAGGGAAAAGGGGTCATCATGGTCTTGATCTGCATGCGGCCATTGGTGCGCCTTGTTTTGCGGTCCATGGCGGGTTGCTTAAGTGGAAAGATGGGAAAAAGGATCGTACTGGAGATGCAGGCAATATAGCCCAGTTGTCATGGTTCTCGCCCCCGGGCAAGTGCGGATTCATGGGATACCTGCACTGCGAGAAACAGTCTGGTAATACACCGCGCCACGTTCGTGCAGGTGAGATCATTGCCTTTGCTGGGAGAACAGGCAATCTATCTGCGATTTCCGATCAGGCTGGCCACACCCATATTATCGTAGGCATGAGGGGGAATCTTCTCCGGGAGACTCCAGATGATGCTAACAAGGTGTGCATTCCTTTCAATGAACGTACTTCACTACTCTTCCCATGCAAATGCCAGACCACGCAGGGTGACGATCAGCTCAGAAATTGCAACTTTGGTAACATAGAGATTACCGGAATCCCACAAAGTGCGTGGAAAGGTAAACTTGCCTCCGTGTGCTGGGCGGTTGCCGAGTTAGTATGCCCCCACATGCCGCGTACAATAAATATTGCTTCCCTGGAAGACGCTACAGAGGAGGCAATCAAGGCACGAAGGCGCATACAGGCACAGCTTCGTTATCTAAGCTATTTCGACCTGCTGCCGGATTCGAAACCGTCACAGGTTCGTTCCCTTAGTCGAAAGCAAAAGGGATCGTTGGATGGTGACTTCGGCAATTACAAGGATCTGGATATGCTGACCACCAAAAGCCAGGCGAATTTCAGGTCTGGAAAGTCAACCCAATCGAAGAAGGTATGGCAGGCACCCGCAGGTACGAAGCTCAAGAAACTGTCCCAGGATGGCGACTTCTATCTGATCGAAATCCCTACCGCAGAGCGGTCTGAAGCAGGCTGCGATAGCGCATGGATTCATAAAAGCGTTGTGGAGGTGAAACTATTGGGCAAGACACGGGATGCAATCTACCGTTTCAAGCAAGCTAATAACCTCCTGCCAGCACTACCTACTGTACCAACGCCCGAACAAATGTACACGATTGATAAGAATACTCTAGATAAGCTGGATGAACTTGCCCCCTTGATACCTGTATCAGTACCACCCAAATGATGGCTTGGGTATCAGTTTACCTTGGTCCCAAGGCCTTACATGAAGGAACGCCAGGAAAGAAAGTTCTAGCCGGCTCGTAATTGTGTGAGATAATGATAGAGAGGATCCCATATGGCTAATTTAGTAGTTTCAGGCGCGACATTGATGTGCAGCTTCGGCGCTGCACCGGGTACCTTGACTGTGCTGCCGGTGAATAGGACCATGTGTTCAAACATGCCTGCGGCAAACATTATGGACTATGTGCCTATGGTAAATATCATGCCTTTTGCCATGTGTCTGAGCCCTGCGAACCCGACTGTCATAGCGGCCACTGCAGCGGCGTTGGGAGTTTTTACCCCCATGCCGTGTATCCCGGCAACTACTGCACCCTGGACCCCGGGCTCGCCGACAGTCCTCATCGCCAACATGCCGGCGCTCAACAACACCTCCATGTGCATGTGCATGTGGGGTGGGGTTATCACGATCACGGTTCCCGGCCAGGTGACCACCATGGTGCCGTGATATCAGATGGATGCCGATTGTATCTTTATTTCATTCTGGGCGGAATATTCACAAAGTGAAGAAGAAGCGAAGAATCACAGCAAATACATCCGGTAGTGAATAACCCCGCCCACAGGGCGGGGCATCTAAAACAATTCTAACTGCCTGGGCGTCCTTTCCTCTTCTCGATGATACTCAATATATTTCCGAACGAACTTTTCATCCCCGTTTACAAAACGGGGTATTCAAGTTCGAAGAATTCATAAA
>CAYGXB010000236.1:0-5303 GCA_964353605.1 uncultured Bacteriovoracaceae bacterium | reverse complement strand
CGCTACTGGCTCGAAATACTTGATATCGAGCATATGTCCCTTCTTCTCCATGTTCCAGACAGCCTTGACTTTCAAGCCTTTCTTGAGCTTCTTCTTGAGCTCGAAAAGGTCTCCGCCTATGAGATGGAGGAAATTGCAGTCCGCGCCGTCGAGCTTGATGAGCGCCGTGACAAACGGCGGCTTAACCGGTGAGCCGAAAAACTCCTTGTCCGTATACGCCCAGGACACGAGGACGCCCTGGTCAGAGACCTCGACCCACGTGTCCATCTTGACGAGACACTCCGGGCAGAGGGACCGTGCCGGGACAAAGGTCTTCCTGCACTTGGGACAGACGTTTCCAAGTAGCTTGCCTTCCCGCAAACCATTATAGAATTTCGTCACGACCGGTCCCGCACCGTACTTGTGCGGCAGCCTTATCACGTTCATCAATGTCCTAAAATCCTTCATATATGCCCCCTCACTTCTCTGATCCGAGGATCATAATGCCGTTGTACTGATCAACGCCGCCCATGGCATGCGACAGGGCCAGCTTGGCCCCCGGGATCTGATGGGCGCCCGCCTGTCCCGTTACCTGGAGGGCCGCCTCGGCTACCCGCACGAGACCGGTGGCGCCGATCGGATTGGTGCAAAGGGTGCCGCCGGAAGGGTCACAGGGGAGCTCGCCCTCACGTGCGAAAACGCCCTTGAGGGTAAGATCGCAGGCCTGCCCGAACTCGCAAAAGCCGAAGCACTCGTAGTAGAGGAGCTCCTGGAAGGTGAACGGGTTGTAGACCTCGGCCACGTCGAGCTCTTTGCGCGGATTCCTGATCCCCGCCATGTCATAGGCCTGCTGCGCAGCCTGAATCGCGCTCTGCCAGACCACCTTGTCGCTGTCGCCGAACCAGTATTCCTCCCCGCTATAGCCGACCCCCTTGACCCAGGCCGCCTTTTTTGCGAGCTTCTTAGCCATCTTCTCAGAGGCGAAGAGCATGGCGCAGGCGCCGTCCGAGGTCGGGCACACGTCCCACAGCCGCACCGGATAAGTGATGATACGCGCATTATTGACCTGGTCTTCGGTCAGCCTCTGCTTGATGTGGGCAAACGGATTGTTGAAGGCGTCGTTGTGATGGTCGATCGAGATGCGCGTTGCTGCAGCGCGCACCTTCTCCTCGGGGATCCCAAATCTGACCGACCACTCTTGGGACTGCATGGAAAAGATACCGGGCGCGCCGGCGATAAAGTACCGCTGATAGAAGGGGTCGACGACGGTGGTCATGGTGGCCTGGGAATCGCCCTCGTTCATCTTCTCCGAGCCTACCACGAGGACAAGGTCCGCCATGCCGGAGGTGACCCAGTAGTATCCGGTAATGGCGAGCGATACCCCGGTCGAGCCGCATGTCTCGGTCTTGAGAATGGGCTTGCCGACTGCACGCAGGACATCGGCGAAGTAGAAATGCGTGAGGGCCACACCCTCCATCATGGAAGGCATGGTGCCGAACACAACGCCATCAATGTCTCTTGGTTCTACGCCTACGGCCTTGAAGACCGCCTCGACGGCCTCATTGACGAGCTCAGGGTAATTCACATCAAACCGCTTGCCATGTACGGTCTGGCCTGATCCTATGATTGCAACTGGTCTTCCCATACCCACCTCCTACCTTCCTATGATGGCCACGGCATGGCACTGGCCTGCGAACCCATGAACGCCATGGGCCAAGGCTGTCATCACCTTCCGATCGAGCTGATGCTCACCGGCCTGCCCTCTGATCTGGAGGAAACCCTCGGCCAGCCGGTAGAGACCCCGCGAGACGTAGGGGTTCAGGGCAAGCGCGCCGCCGGATGGGTTTACCGGCATCTCGCCGTCCATCCCGGTAGCGCCACTGTCGATGAGCTTACCGCCCTCACCCTTGCCGCACAAACCAAGGTCCTCATACCAGAGGAGCTCCTGGTAGGCATAGGGTTCACAGAGCTCGAAAACGTCAACCTGCTTCTGCGGGTCTTTGATCCCAGCCATGGCATAAGCCCGCTGCGCCGCGTGTTTAAGCTGACCGTCGAGCAGATCGCGGTCGCCGAGGTAAAAATGGTCGATCGAGGAGCTATATCCCTTGAGCCAGACGGGCTTGTCAGTGAGTTGCTTGGCCTTGTCCTCACCGGCGAGCAGGATGGCGATGATGCCCTCGGACTTCGGGCCGATCTCCATAGCATGCAGTGGGTCCATGACCATTTCGGAGTCTAGGACGTTATCGACGCTGACGTTTTTCTTGAGGTGGGCGTAGGGGTTCCGCAGGGCATTCTTCAGGTTCTTCACGACCACCTTGGCGCACTGCTCCTGAGAGATGCCATAGCGGACCATGTATTCCCGCTTCTGGAGGGCCGCCGCAATGGTTTCATTCAGACCCACTTGTCTCTGGTAGAATGGATCGGTATAGAAGTGGGTGATCATATCGGTGTCAGGGTTCTCCGATCCCTTGCAGACACCAAGGACCAGCGCTGTTTCATAGTTTCCGCTCATGATGCGCATGGCCGCATAGGCGAAGGCGAAGAGGGACTCCCCATCCTGCCGGCTCCCGTTCTTCAGGAAAGCTGCCCCTGCATCCCAGTAATACGCATTCGCACACGAGATGCCGCTGTGGAACACATCGGAAGCCGCGCTGATGACCGTGCCCACTTCCTCGCGCTTAATCCCAGCCTTGTCGAGGACTTCCTTGGCGACCTTGAACACCTGGTCGAGGAAGTTGTCCTTGCTCTCGGAGCCTGGCGTCATGGCCAGTTCAACGATACCAACACGTTTTGCCATTCAAAGACCTCCTTTTTCATCCCCTGCCTATCGGCCAATTATGTATCGGTAGGGGTCTACCTCTTCCCTCAGGACTCTCAACTCCTCCTCCGTGGGCGGCTTGGTCTCGGTGATCTTCGACGCCTGGAGGAGCTCAAAACCACAATTCTCCTGGACATCCTTGAAGGAATATCCGGGGTTGATCGATATCACGCGCATGCGCTTCGATTGCGGTTCGAAGTCCATAACCGCCATGTTGGTGATGACCCTGAAGGGACCCGTGCCGAGTGGAAGCCCAGCCTTGTACCGGGAATCGCCGCCCTGGAGCCAGCCAGGGGTCGTGATGAAGTCGACCTTCTCTACGAAGCGTCGGGCATCCTGGACGGTCATGACCATCATCTTCCAGCAGAACGAACCGAAGTCGTTGGCCCCGCCGCTGCCCGGCAACCTCACCTTCGGCTTCTGGTGTGTGCCGCCGATCTTGGTGGAATTCAAGTTGCCGTACATGTCGATCTGCGCCCCACCGAGGAAGGTATAATCGACGAAACCCCGGCAGCAGGTCTCCATGATTTCGCACATCCCGCTCGCCATGATCGCCTTGTAGAACGTGCGTGAGTCACCGACTGAAATCGGCATTTCGGGCAGGAGTGGGCTCACGCCGCCCGCTTCGAACATGATCACGAGGTTGGGGGAGTTGACCTTTTGCGCCAGCATGGCCGCTGCGCAGGGCGCACCGGTTCCGACCGCTGCCGTGGCCCCATCATCGAGCTCCCGTGCGGAGAGGCAGATCATGATTTCCATCGTATTATAATCAGCCATTGCCCACCTCCCTATGGAGCATGTGCTCTTTCATCCGCAGCTCGTTCATCTTGTGGATGCCACCGTTTCTCTCGATGTAGTCATAGTGATCCGTGCAGTCATAGATGTTCTTCTTCAGGAACGCCTTGAATGCTTCCGGTTCATCCTGGACCCTGAGCCACTCCTTGAGATGGTCCTCATCGGAGAAGTACTCGTAGGCCATGGTTCCAGGATAGGCGCCGAATGGGACCTCGCAGACCGCATCGACGATGTAGTACGGGATCCTCGTGCTCGTCGGGTCCCGGCGGATCTCCTCGTTGGGCACGAGACGTTCACAGGTTATGATGAGGTGTTTGGAGGCCCGGGCGAGGTCATCATCCGAGATCATGATGCCCCGGATGCGGGCATTGCCGTAGATGTCCGCCTCGTGGACATGGATGACCGATACATCCGGGTAGAGCGCGGGCTGAAGCATGATCTTTTTGCCCGTGAAGGGGCACTCGGCAACCTTGCCCGCGCTGTACTTGAAGGTATCGGTGCCCATGACATTGCGGGTAGGAACGAAGGGCACGCCCATGGTCGCCGCTTTGAGCCGGGCGGAGAGGCTGTAGTTCGTCCACTCGGTCACTTCCACCTTGCCGCTCTGCATGTACCTGCGCGCACAGGCAGAAAGGCCCCTGGCCTCGAGCCCGATGATGTAGGCGATGTCCACCTTGTCGAAAACCTCGCCGGCTGCCAGGATCTGGAAGTCATGCGTGGATGTGTGGCCGGCAAAACCCATCTTTTTCCGACCCTGGCGTACGATCTCGTGGCATGCTGCAATCGGCGTCCGGTTGGCGCCAAAGCCGCCGATGGCCAGATAGTCACCGTCATGTATAAACTTCTCAACGGCGGTCTTCAAGGGCATGAGCTTATTCACCATCTTCCGCGACTTGTGGCGGAAGAACTCCCGTGCCTTGTCCGGATCAGGATCCGTAAAGAGCCTTCCTTGTCCTTCTTCCAATACCTTCACATTTTCCTCCTTCTTTACTTGCCCCCTTCACCCCCGACTCCCCAAGCCCCGCTAGGAAGCGGGGAGAGCCACATGCCGCTCCCTCGTCCTTAACCCCCTGGTTACCCCGCAGAATCAGGGGGGGGATATTTTCTAGGCCTCTTCCGGCGGGTACATACTTTCGATAATGTCCTTGTACCTGTACATGACGACCTTGCGTTTGACCTTCAAGCTCGGGGTAAGTTCGCCGGTCTGCTCGGAGAAAGTGTTTTTGAGGATGCGGTAGTACTTGATGGTCTCCACGCGGGCGAGGTTCTTGTTGAGCTCCGCCACGTGCTGATCAATGATCTTCCTGAACTCCTCCTTCTCAAAGAGGTCCTCGGGCTTCTCGAAGGGGATATCTGCCTGTTTGGCGATACGCGCCGACTCTTCATGGTTCAGGTTGAAGAGCGCCACGAGGTATTTTCTGTTGTCGCCGATGACCATGACCTGTTCTAAGAGCGGGTCCTGCTTGAACATGTTCTCAATGTTCTGCGGGGCAATGTTCTTGCCACCGGCCGTAATGATGAGGTCCTTTTTCCGGTCGGTGATGACGAGGAAACCGTCCGCATCGAGGTGGCCGATGTCGCCTGATTTGAGCCAGCCGTCCTCGGTGAAGGTCTCCTTGGTCTGCTCGGGCATCTTCCAGTAACCTTGAATGACGTTGTCACCCTTGATGAGGATTTCGCCGTCCTCCGCGATCTTGATCTTATTGCAGGG
>CAYGXB010000235.1:0-5334 GCA_964353605.1 uncultured Bacteriovoracaceae bacterium | reverse complement strand
TGCCTAAAGGGTATTGCCCGCATAGGGAACCATCCCAGCCCTCAATCCCGCCTACGTTGGATTTCGTCAGCGTCATCGCCAAGCCCCCTAGGTCACAACCCCGTCCACGATGGCCACGACGAACTTGTGGTGGTTCCGCGAGCCGCTGGCCTTGTAGGGCAGCACGCGGATACGCCGGGCTGATATCCAGCGGCCGATGAGCTTGTAGGCCCCCACGAGCTCGCGTCCCTCATAGGCGCAGCCCGACTCGAGGATAAGGACGCCGTCCGAGATGAAGAGGTTCTGCCCGTCATCGCGTCCCTGGACCCTGGGAAGGTTCCGGCAGACGACCACGGCCTTGCCCAGGATGACGCGGATGCCCTCCGGGAGGGCCCGCTCGATCCTCTTGCCGTTGCACCAGCCGTTGTCCGTTCGCATGTCGCACCACCTGGACTTGGTATGGTGGCCGAAAGTGATAAATACTATAACGTTATTATCGTGATGGTGGTTACAGGATGGTCCTGAAGGTGCCGAAGCGGGTGGCGGTGGCATGTGTGACGTTCGAGACCGCGAAAATTACCAGGCCCATCCTCTCGATCGAGGGCATCGAGCGGGCTTACCTGTTCCACTTCGATAGGCCGGACCCGAAGAAGACCTGGTTCATTTATCGCGAGTTCTATGAGGAGGTCGTCAGGCAGCTCCGGGAAACGCGGCCGTCTCTCGAGATCGTCGAGGAGAACATCCCTGTCTACGAGTTCAAGGAGGTGCTCGCGGCCCTGGTGAGGATACTCCGTGAGGAGACGGGGGCGGGTAACCATGTCTATGTGAACCTCTCCGCGGGGACGGCGGAGTACACGGCCGCGGCGACCGTCGCCTCGATGATGGTGCCGTCCGGCGCGGTCCCGTTCACGGTGGCCACGAAGGCTTACCAGGTCCCGGACGAGAAGCTCAAGGAGATTTACTACGAGGATGGCAGGCCCGTCGGGATGGCGCGTGAGGTTTATCCGCCGGAGGAGTTACCGACGTTCCATGTCGAGAGGCCACCGGAGGACCTCGTGAGGGGACTCATGGTGTTGAGGACGCGTCTGGACCAGGCGAGGAAGGTCACCTACGCGGCGATGATCGAATCCCTCAGGACGGAAGGATGCTGGGGGTGCGGGGAGCACGAGGGCAGCAAGGATAAAGCGCAAGCTGACAAGATGTACTACCGCCGGCACTTCCTCGATGGGTGGGAGGCACGGGGGTGGGTAGGGAGGGACGAACGGGACAGGATACAGCTCACTCCGGACGGGAGGACGGTGACGGAGGTGTTCTAGGATGTCATTTTCGTCTCAAATTCGGTTTCTTACCATGGAACGATATGGATTAGTAAATTTATCTTTTAAATCAAATTGGTTTATCATCTAGTTTGCCCCCCAATTGACCGAATATAATATTGAGATAGTTCGGAGCATTAACACAGTTCCAATGGTAATCCGCCAGCACAATACGGAACATGCCATTGATATCGATGTCGACCATGACCTTCGGTCTACGTGCCAGATCACGTTTCTCATACGTCCCTTTTTTAATATTCCTTGCGTCAAGAAGATACCATCGCGGATTGATATCCGGGTAATTTAGGTATGCGACTATAGGGTCGTGTTTTATGGTCTTTATTGCATCTAGCTCACGCTGATTGAGAGAGATTTTCTCCTTGCTCGTCTTGACTTCTATCGCGTATCCATGTTCTCCATTCAGATCGTGGACAATCAAGTCAGGGACCCCGATTGCATTCTTTATTACCTTGAATCCGAGATGTAAAAATGCAATAGCCAAAAGGGTCTGCATCGTTCTACCGAATTCCTGGGGTCCTCGCAATCTGTATATCTCATCGAGCAGCGCAAGACATCGCAATGGATCAGGCGTGGGATTCACCAGGATATCACCATAGTGTATTCACTTTCGTCCCTTCTAACGGGGACCAAGCCAGGGAATATCCTGAGGAGTCATCCTTATCAAGGGAGTTCTCCAAGGTCGTCTGGACTTCAGTGTCATGGCTGGCGATGATTAATTGGACGTTCCCCATGATCTCCAGCAACAGTTTGCTCAAGGACTCCTTATGCTCACGATCGAGGTTCTGGCTTGGGTCGTCAAGGATTATAAAACCGAGATTATGAGGAAGGGTTTTCGAAAGTGCGAGATAGAGACTCAATGCGACGCAATTCATTTGCGCCGTCGATAGCCTCGAGCTCGCAAGAGTCTTTTGACCGCCCTTTGTCGAGAAGGCATGGATCGAATACGAGTTCTTCTCGACCATTTTTGATTTTTTAGCGCCCATCTCGATCCTAATGTTGTCGAACAGAGGGTGGTTGCATAGTAATCCATAGTATCTGGAAATCTCATCATGAGATTGGGCAATCAGGTTGTCAGCTTGTTGCGTTGCGACGCTATTGAGTGCTCTTATTATAGATTCAAGAGAGCGCTGTAATGCCAGCAATTCATCAAGCTCCTTCTGAAAGCCCCCTGATTCTTCCTCCCCGATTTTCTCCCGCAGTCTTTTGAATTCCGATTCGGATTTCAGGAAAGCTGAGATTTTATTGACACGTTCGATTGTTGATTCCCAGTCAGCGAGGTCTATCTCTTTCAGAGTGCTTGATTTCGTCAAGGTCTCCATCTCTTTTTCGATTCCATCCTTTGCATTATGTAGGATTGTTGCGGGATCGTTAATATTGGAGGGTCCTTTGTATTTCGCTTTTATTTCACTGATGATGCTCTTGAGTCTTGTTGATGCTGATTCCTTATCTTTGGCCAAGAGTAAGAGCTCGCGCTGGTTGGAGAGAATCGTTTCTTTTCTGGTCTCAGTTCCTCGAATACTCTCATTAATCTCATCAATTTCCTTCTTGAAGGGACCAACGACCCTGTTCTGTAAGTCGCCGATTAGAATTTTGGTATCCTTAGCATCGCCACAGACGGGGCATTCCTTTGAATTAGGCATGGTTTTTAGGTAATCAATCGCATCGATTAGCAATCGATGTTGAAGGTTTTTATTCTCCAATTTTAGTTGTAGATTCCGCATTTGTTTCGTAAGTTCATCGATATGAAAAGCTAGGTCGTCGTTTGAACCATTTTTTGCGATAAATTCGTCAAGCTTTGATTTCGAATTCGCTTCGTGCTCGATGGCTTCATCAAATTTTGCTTTTAGTTGGTCGATTGTCAATTGCCGCTGAATCAAGCCATCCTTCTCCAGGTTCATCGTTCCTTTCATGCGGACTTCCTTCATTCTGGATTTCATTTTCTTGATGGTCTTGTCGATCTCCTGAACCTCATCGGTTATTGGCATATCAAGTTCCGCCAATCCGCATGATTTTGACATCGAGTTGAGTTTCGAAATAACCGGCATCAGCTCTTGTTTTGCAGTCCCGATGGTGAGGTCCTTTTCCTGGTATCCGACGTCAATCGCATCATTTAGCTTGTTCGTCCGTTCGTGCTCAATTTGCTCGGATGCTCCACTCATCCTTTCCGTAAGTTGGGATTTCTTCTCCTCCAATTTCCCCAAAGCGTCGGCCGTTGCCTTCATTGGTATACTCTTAAGGATGCTGCGTATCTTATCAAGGCCGAAAAGCCTATCGAGTGCCTCATTTCTCATCCTGGGTTCCTCGGTTAGTAATCCTCTTACGCTCTCCTGATGAAGGAAAACGGCTCTGTAGAAGTCGTCGAAGGTGAGACCCGTAAACCTGAAGATGAAACCCTCGGCTTCATCACCGATGATTCTATTGTTGTCGGGGAGCGTTATTGACAGCTCGCTTGCTTTCTTCCTGATTCCACGTTCTCTCTCGACGATATACGAGCCATCCCCATCCCTCAGTGTCATGCGGACACGCGCCCGTCCAGCCCGCTGATTAATATTTACAAGCTCGTCGCTCGTCGCGTTCTCCTTCTCTTGGTACTTTAAATCGCTGAAGAGGCACCATTCAATCGCGCCAAGTATGCTTGTCTTGCCCATCCCGTTTGGGGCAAAGATGGTTGTGCATTTCTCGTTGAAGTCTAGTGTGATTTCTTTATTGACGCCCCTAAATCCTTCGATTTCGATCCGCGTGAGGGTGATTTTTCCCATGATGTCACCTCATCGCGAATGTTTTCCCTTTTTTTCACGCGGTTGTTTCTCAGATACATGTTTCACTTCCTTGGCGTCACGGTTAAATCGTTTCTGAATCTCCTTTACCTTTCCTTCCAATAGGGATTCTACTGAATCCGGCCCGCGTTCATGAAAGGCATCGTGAATTTCGTTCCAGAGCACTATGGTATCCTCGCTCGCATGGTTCTCTTCCAGCTCCTTTACGACGGATTCCTTGAGATCCATGTCCATCATACCTCCAACCCGTCAATCCCGGGAAATCCACCAAATTCAACCTGCAGGACCATGTCCGTATTGGACAAACATGGTCGCTGCGAGCAGATATACCTTCTCTTTTGTCGGACCGAGGTAGGTAAACGCTGTTTAGGCAAGCGATGGGATGATTTAGATTTCTAGCCCTATCTTTCGTATCCCCAGGTCCCCATCGCGATGCCCTGAAGCTGGCGGCTCTTCCTCTTGCGCCTGTGCCCGCACTCGGAGCACTTGTAGTCGATGTGCTCCACCCGGTGGAAGTGAGTGATCCTCCGGCACGTCGGGCAGTATTTCTGCACCTCTTTCATCCCCACCGTCGTTCCATGCGTCGTCCGATGAGGATTATCGTGTCGACCTCGAGGTCGCTCATCGGCTGCTCGATGCCCAGCTCGTACAACGCTTGGTTGATGATGTTCCGACTCGAGGAGCCCCTCGGGACCTTGAAGGTGAGGACCTCTGACGGCGTTCCTTGGACCTCCGGCTCGTCCTTCTCGACCTGCATCGTGGTCAACGCGTTGATGAAGCCCATTCTGTCTTCCGGGGTTTCGACCTGGACCCGGGCTCTTTTCCCCGAGGCAATGATCTCGATGGATTTCCGGATGTCCTGTGGCATCCCTATGTTGTAGAGCTCTCTTGACTGCAGTAGCAACCTCGCCACCCTCTCCCTCGCCTCGGGCGGGACCTCGAACCGCTTCATGTTCCCGACCTTGAACGGCTGCACGAGCCCTGCCGCCTGGAGCTCGTTGAGGTGGAAGTAGAGGTTGTACCGCTTGACGCCCAACGCCTCCGCTATCTCCTTGGCGAAGGCCGGACCGGACCACAGCCGGAGCAGGATAGCGGTGCGCAGGGAAAGCGTGGATGCCCTTCTTAGGTGGTCCAAGGCGATGATTTCCGGGGTCATCGCAAATGCATGCTTCTACCGGTTAATAAGGTTTTCCACGTTGTTCTTGATTTTAACAACGTAAAAAAGAAATACTAGGACATCC
>CAYGXB010000234.1:0-5352 GCA_964353605.1 uncultured Bacteriovoracaceae bacterium | reverse complement strand
GCAGGGGTCTTACACGTATGGCGGCAATCTGAGGATACCGTTGGACGAAGAAGGCGCTGCGGCCAACATTGGGGCGAACATTATGGCCGGGCGGCGTGGTCAGATGGGAATGGGTAGCGCTGGCACTCAGATTACAGGTAGTCTAGAGCGTCCATTTCTTGGCGGTAAAATAGGTCTAGACGTTTCAGTAGACCCATCTTTGCGGCAGAAAGATTTTTTGCTCGGCTATCGGAGGGCTTTCTAAATCATGTCTGAAAAACTTACCGAAAATGATGAAGCCCAAGAAGGTGAAGTCGTTGAGTTCATTCCCGAAAAATCAAACGTAGAGGACACTGAAGATGGCGGCGCAATCATTCGCTTTGAAAATGAAGAAGAAAATAAGCGCAGCCTGGAGCACTTTGAAAACATTGTTGAAGAAGTTGACCCAGGCTTTCTCAAGGAAGCAGTAACTGATCTTTTAGAAAAGATTGACCGCGACAAAGAGGCCCGCGAAAAACGCGACAAGCTTTACGAAGAGGGCCTGCGTCGCACTGGCCTGGGCGATGACGCGCCCGGCGGCGCGCAGTTTACCGGCGCCAACAAGGTGGTCCATCCCATGCTGGTGGAGGCGTGCGTAGACTTTAGCGCCCGCTTCATGAAGGAAATTTTCCCGCCTAACGGCCCTGTCAAGAGTAAAATTTACGGCGAAACCAGCAAAGAAAAAGTGGAAAAGGCTGACCGCAAGGCCACTTTCATGAATTGGCAGACCACTGAGCAAATGCCAGAGTTCCGTGGCGAGCTTGAGCAGCTGAGTACGCAGCTGCCGCTGGGCGGCGGCCAATACATGAAGTTCATGTGGAACCAACAGTATCGCCGGCCGCTGTCTGAATTTGTGCCGATTGATGACGTCTACCTGCCTTTTGCGGCCACCAACTTTTACACGGCCGATCGCAAGACGCACGTTCAGTACATCACGAAGATGGAATACGAGCGGCGAATTAAGGCCGGCATGTATATTGATGTGGATCTTGGGGCCCCGGATGATCCTGAGTTCAGCAAGGCATCAATAGCAAACGACAAGATCGAGGGTCGCAAAAGCACGAGTTACAATGAAGATGGCCTGCGTACCATCTTTGAAATCTACACCTGCCTTGATTTTGACGGGGACGTGAGCCCCTACATTCTCAGCATTGATAAGTCGAGCGGCAAGGCGCTTTCACTTTATCGCAACTGGGAGCAGGATGATAAGCAACGCAAGGCGCTTGACTGGATTGTTGAGTTTCCGTTTGTGCCATGGCGCGGCGCTTATCCAATTGGCCTGACGCATATGATTGGGGGCCTTTCTGGGGCGGCCACAGGTGCCTTGCGTGCCCTGCTTGATAGTGCGCACATCCAGAATATGCCGACCCTCCTAAAGCTCAAGGGAGGCCCTAACGGCCAGACAATCAATCTCCAGCCCACCGAGGTAGTGGAAATGGAGGGCGGCGCGCTGATTGACGACGTGCGCAAGCTGGCCATGCCGATGCCTTTCAATCCGCCAAGCCCGGTGCTGTTCACGTTGCTTTCTTTTTTGGTGGATGCCGGCAAGGGCGTCGTGCAGACTAGTTTTGAGAAGTTAAGCGATCAGAATGCCAATCAGCCGGTTGGCACGACTATGGCCCTCATTGAGCAGGGCATGGTGGTCTTCTCAAGCATTCACGCACGCCTTCACAATTCCATGGCGAAGTGTTTCAAGATTTTGCACCGCCTCAACAGTGCCTACCTGACGGAAGAAGACATTGAGGCCCAAGACGCCGGCATAGAAATTAGCCCGGCTGATTTTGATGGGCCGCTTGATGTGGTGCCGGTTAGCAACCCTGCGATTTTCTCTGAGGTGCAGAGGTTTGCCCAGGTCCAGGCGATTATGCAGCGGACGTCTATTGTTCCGCAGCTGTATAATGCAAAGGCCGTGGAGGAAATGTTCCTCCGCACCTTAAAGGTGCCCACAGACGAAGTTTTGATGCCTGAGCAAAAAAACGAAAACATGGACCCGGTCAGCGAAAATGTCGCCGCGACCATGGGCGGTCCAATCTACGTCTTGCCGCAGCAGGATCATATAGCGCACATCATGACGCACCTGGCGTTTTTGAAGTCGCCCCTGTTTGGAAGCAATCCGGTCATCATGAGGACGTTCATGTTTCCGATGGCCACTCACCTGCGCGATCACCTGTTGAATTACTACTTGTCTGAGGCGCATGAGGCTGTGGATCAGGCGCAGCAGCAAAACCTAATCCCGGAGCAGGCCGCGGAGCAGACGAAGGTGATTTTGGAGGTCCAGCAGTTCATTGAACAGCAACTCGGCACGTTTGGCCAAGAGCTGGCTGCCATTGATCAGGCCGCGCAACAGTTCCGGCCGCAGCCTGCCATGCCTCCCGACAGCAGCATGCAGATTGCGCAGCTTAATGCGCAAATGCAGGGGCAGGCACTGCAGCAGCGTGCTCAGATGGATCAGGCGCGGGTTCAACTTGATCAGCAAAAGTTGCAATTTCAGCAGCAGAATGAGACCGTCAAGATCACCGATCGGCAGCAGGAGCGTGCCGAGAAATTGCAGGCTGAGCAGTTCCGGCAGATGGCTGAAAGCCAGCGCAATGCCGAAGAGCTCGCGGCTCGTGAGCGTATGAACACGGCCGACAATAACACTGCGAAGCTTCTGGCTGCGGCTGAAATGGCCACAGGCGAGAAGGTGGCGGTAAGCACCGGCACCGGGATTAACCCTGGAACACGATAGAGGAAAAGATTATGGCCGATAAACCCAAAGCGGATACTGTTTCGCTGAACAACGCCTATGTGAAGCAAAAGCACCGACTGGCTGCTGGCGAGAAAGTTGACGGGCAGTCTTTGCCGCCTGCGCCAAAGGTTGAAAAGAACCAGGCGTGAATTTTGAGACCAAGCTCTTAAACCGCATCAAGGCGGCGCAGCAGCAATTTTCTGTTGACGCCTTGAAGCGGCCCCAGCAGCGCGATGCATTTGAGTACGGGTATCGCGTTGGAGTGGTCGCCGGCTACGAGGCTGCGATCGAAGTGCTCTTGAAAATCCTAGAGGAGGATAAGAATAGTGACAACGACTTATGAGGACGCTTTAGGGGAGGCTTTTCCGGCAGTTAATGCCGGCGTGCAGCCTTTCGGGAGCCGCGTTCTGGTCCAAATCCGCACACCGCGCAAAATCACTAAGGGTGGCATCATTCTGGCCACCGACACCAAAGATACCGAGAAGTGGAATACGCAGGTTGCCAAGGTGATTTCTATTGGCCCACTGGCGTTTAAAAATCGCGACACTCAACAGACCTGGCCGGAAGGCGAGTGGTGCCATTCTGGTGATTTCGTGCGCGTTCCCAAGTACGGCGGCGATCGCTGGGAAGTTGCCCTGACCAAGGACGACAGCGCGATGTTCGTGATCTTTAATGATCTGGACATCATTGGGAAAATTGAAGGTGATCCGCTGACGATCAAAGCATTCATCTGAAAGGAGATGAACCATGTCTGAAGTATTAAAAGAAAATGATGACAGCAAAGAAGAGCTGGTCATTATTGAAGACGCCTCGCCGCAAGATGAGGACGCCCGCCTAAGCAACGACGAGAGCGATGGCGGTGATGAAAGAGATTCCATTCGTGACCGTCGCCGGCAGGAAAAGCTTGACCGAAAGCAACGTCGGGATGGCGCCCGCAGCCGGGACAAGATCGAGCTTGATTTCCTTCGCAAAAGGAACGACGACCTTGAGCGGCGCGTCTCAGCTCAGGAGCAGAGGACGCACAGCCTAGATCTGGGCGCCTTTGATGGGGCAATTACCAAGGCAGCGCAGGAGGCCGAGATGGCTGACCGCGTGATTGCTAAGGCGGTTGCCGCCGGCAATGGCGAGGACGTCACCCAGGCCATGCGCTACCGGGATCAGGCCTTGGCCAAGATCCAGCAGCTGAATTACCAAAAGATGCAGTTTGGTAACCAGAAGCCGCAGCCGCAGCAAATCAACGAAATGACGATGCACTACGCCCAGGAGTTCATTAAGGAGAACTCTTGGTATGACGCCCAAGGGCGTGACGAGGACAGTGCCATTGTTATTGCCATTGACCAATCCTTGGCCAAGGATGGCTTTAACCCCCAGACCGAGGAGTATTGGGATGAGCTGCGCCGGCGGGCGGCCAAGCGGCTTCCTGAGCGGTTTGATGGCGAGGCTTCCCGGCCGGAACCCAGGCGTGAGCCCCGCGGCGGCCCGGCTGTGGGCTCTGGCCGTGAGTATGCGCCCGCGACAACGCGCCGGGAGATCTACATTTCGCCGGAGCGTAAGCAGGCTCTGATTGAGGCGGGGGTCTGGGATGACGCCGTCTTGAGGAACAAGTATGTGCAGAGGTATGCAGAATATGACCGGCAGAAAAGGTCTTAAAATGCTTGCTTTTGTGAGTCTTACATTCCATATTCCCCCCAATCGCTGAAAGGAGCGATGTTATGGCTGACGAACGGTTTAGGAAATCTGCTGGCGAGGGTCGTGAAACCAGGGCGATGCAAGATCGCGCTGTGACTCAAAATCGCGTCATCTCGGATGATGAGCGGGTTGCAATGTTCCGCCAACAATTTTTTCAGTCCTCTCTACCTGACTTGCCTCCGATTCCTGGCTGGCACACCTGCTGGCTTACGACTACCAATCCCCGTGATTCAATTCAGACTCGCATCCGTTTGGGCTACGAGCCCGTGAAGCCGGAAGATGTTCCCGGCTGGGAATATGCCACTCTGAAGACCGGAGATTGGGCGGGACTTATTGGCGTGAATGAAATGCTGGCCTTCAAGCTGCCGATTTCTCTTTACGAGAAGTACATGCACGAAGCTCACCATGATGCGCCGCTGCGAGAAGAGGAGAAGTTGACTGATACAGCCGACTTCCTTGAGCAGCAGGCCAGAGCGTCTAAGTCCAAGTTGCAGATCGGTGAAGGCAATCTGGAGATTGGGCAACGTCGGGAGGCTCTTTTTGACCTCTCGTAAACCCCTTTCCGATTAGGAGCTCTGCTATGTCTTCGACTAGCGCGCCTTTCGGCTTCCGTGCGTCCTACCACAACAGTGGGCAGATGCGCCCGAAAGCCTACACGATCGCTTCGACCTACGCGGCGAACATCTTTTCCGGTGACCCGGTAAAGCTGACCGACAACGGTGTGGTCCAACTTGGCACCAGCGATGGCACCCGCACGGGTACTGTCGATGGTATTTCTCTGCTCGGCATTTTTGCCGGCTGCCAGTACAATGATGCTTCTGGCAAGCCGACAATCAGCCCCTTCTGGCCATCTGGCGCTACCGGCACGGAAATCGTTGCCTGGGTGTATGATGACCCGGAAACGCTGTTTGACGTGC
>CAYGXB010000233.1:4201-5389 GCA_964353605.1 uncultured Bacteriovoracaceae bacterium | reverse complement strand
CCGTTCTAAATTCTGTGATGGCTCGCAATCTATTCTTTTCTCATGTCTAACTTCCGACCACAAATTTTAAATAGTCATGTGCTCGTTTTTCAGCGAACAAATCCAGGATAAGCATCAATGATGACTGAACAATCAAACCAATACCAACCGAATACCACAGGTTATTTTTTCGGAGCGCAAAAGTCAGGGCCATACCGATTGCTAACAGAATTATTTCTATACTCTTGTATACTCTGAAGTTCTTCATCACTGGTTCCATTCTTTGCAATTCTTCAGCCTTGTATGCCGCTGGATCATACTTCAACAGCTTTTCCAGCGCTGCAACCTGGCGATCGGTTCTGAAATAGACCGTACTCCCGACAACAAGCTGAATTACCGCAACGACGATTAGTGGATACATCATTCCCTTATAGGTACTATCAGCTTTGAATAGATAGAATGAGACGACTAAGGCAGCGACACCCACAGCCATGAACAGCATTGCCTCCTGCTTCTCGGCTGTGAAATAAGTCGACAAATGATCTTCCATGTCCTTTACCTCAAAGCATGCTTAGTGGGAATAGTTGCCAACAATGACACTCTGCTATTCATTTATCATCTCAAGATTAAGGAAGAGCAACACAAAAAAGCCTAAAGTGAGAAGCCAGTGGCCGTAAAGAGTCCAACGTAACCAGGTCTTATAATGGCCCCCAATTTTTTAAGGTCTTCAAGAGAGATCTATCCAAATAGACAATCAAACTCTGAATGCGTCTATTGACAGGATATCATAAACAATTTTTGGATCATTTTAAATCAATCCTTTCTCTTTCAGAGAATTCATGAGCCATGTCTGGCTGTCCAGTATTTCATGGATCTGGTCATCAGGTCTTCTGGTAAGTGTAATTGCCTCTGATGGGCAGCTAGGATAACACACGCCACAGCCAATGCACCTGTGCTTATCAACCTGAGCAATTTCATCGACCGTAATTGCCGCGACTGGGCATCGTTCAGTACAGGTTTCACAGCCAGTACATAAATCGACGTCTATTGTGCATACATAGTTGGACCGTGCCAGAGACCCGGGCAGATTATGTTGTTTTAATGCCCTGAAAAAGATACAACAACATGAGCAGCAGTTGCATATGGTATTTATCTTGCCCTGGTTGTTGTACGTGACATGAACCAGGCCATCTTCATTACATTTTTTTA
>CAYGXB010000233.1:0-4191 GCA_964353605.1 uncultured Bacteriovoracaceae bacterium | reverse complement strand
TGTTTATAATTATCTACAAACTTCTCTGAGTTTTCTTCTATAGATAGTATCTCTAATGCTTTGATGAAATCTTCCATCTTAGTTCCATGTAGATTAACTTCTTTTAAGATATCCAGAGTTTCTTCTCTGCTAAGCTCTTTAGCCATATGGTGCTCAACCATGTATTTCCCCATGCTGTCAAAGTGAAAGCATACCTCCAGCAAATGGTTACACCCGCTTCCGGTCTCTCTCATGATTTGCCTGCAGGGGCAATATGCAACTGCGAAATAAGTATTCTGCTCCAGTAGTTTTACCATATCTTCATATGGAGTTACTTGTGACGCATTCGATATAGTGGTGTGCAGGGGAACAACCCGCATGAGCGTATTTTCCCTGTCACCAAGTTCATGGGCAAACTTGTCATCAAAATATTTTCGCCACAATGGAGCTAGTTTTCGTGCTGTTGCATCAATTTTTCCCGCCCAGAATGGTGTCTCGGCATATCCTTCAACAGAAGGAAGCATGCGGTAGAACTTCTTACCGTTCTTCTCCATCGCATAAACGGTCCCCTTGTCGGCCATACGATCGAGGATTTCCTGTATTCTGTGCTGGTCTTCCCCAATATCAACACTAAGTTCTTCAAGACTTTTGTTGAGTATCGGCAGTTTCAATGCTATTTCTGCTTCCTCAGGAGTGTAGAGGATTTTCAGGATATCGATTGCTTCTTTGCTTGCTGGCATTCCGATAGGGAATTTATCTAATTTTTCCCTGAGCATTTCATAAATATCTTTCATCTACATACCTCCTACCCTGAACATGTTCAGACCTAATGCTGAAAAAATCCAGTCAAGGTTTTTTCAGATATTTCAAAACCTGATCATATATTACTAATAAGTGCATAATAGAACAGACTCATATTACTGCATAAGCACATTCAGGGTGATGGAAGAAACCCCTGATGACATCCGGTAGTTTCTGGAGTTTTCGCAGAGCACCAAGGGCAAGCTTTTTGAGATGGTCAGGTCCCTTGATCGTACGCTTCCCGATGTTATGCCTTTTGGTGTAATTCCATGTCTGCTCAACAGGATTGAGCTCAGGTGAATATCCCGGCAAAAAGAACAACCGTAGCTTTCCTCCCGTGCTTTCGACGAACTCACGGATATGTTTGCTCCTATGCACAGGATGCCCATCGAGAATGAGAAACACTGGCCCATCGCTGTCTTTCAAGAGACGGGAAAGAAACTCCTGGAACAACACGGCATCCATCGTCCCCTTGTAGAGCATAAACCGCATCGTTCCCCTGGCGCTAATTGCGGCGATCATATTCACCGAAAATCGCGCACCCGTCGTCTTTACCACCGGCGTCTTTCCCTTCGGTGCCCAGGTCGTACCCGTATGATAATCCGAACGTATCGACGACTCATCACCAAAGTACACCGTGGCTCCCACCTTCTTGGCCTCAGCTACAATCTGCGGATACACCTCATCCTTCCACCTCGCCACCGCGTCGCTATCCTGTTGATACGCCCGTTGCAACGGCTTCTGGGGAGACAAGCCAAGCTGTCGGAGCAAACGCATGACGCTCCACCGGCTCAACTTGATCCCAAAGTGTTTCCGAATTACTTCCGCCACCAGCACGGTCGTCCACAAGGCAAAGGGAAGCTTCAGCTGTCCAGGATCTTTGTCCACTACCGTCGCGTAGATCCATTTCAGCTTATCCCCATCCAGCTTCGGCTTGCGGCCCCCTCGCTTGCCGGCACCAAGCGCATCCCAGCCCCCATTCCGATAGCGAGCCAGCCAGCCAAAAAGGGCAGATCGTGATACCCCCATCCCTTTACGCACTGCCCCTACCGAAATGCCCGATTGGACTTGCCGCACCGCCTGCTCGCGAAAAGTGGTCAATTCTGCATGCTTCAATCGCCGAAGGTCTCTCTTCTTGTCCATGAATTGATTATACAGATTCTATTTGATATGTCCATATAACTATGCACTTATTAGTAATTATCATGAGGTTTTGGTCCTGGTTTTTGTTTTGAGAGGATTCTCCCAAGTGCCAGTTCAAGGCTTTTCACAAAGGGCACATCACCAAGGGGTCTGCCGGTTTTTTCATGGCGGCGTAGAGTTGTGTATTCATTTTCATCGATTGCCGATTCGATAAAAGTTTTCCAGTCTCCGACCATCTCAAGCAGGGGTCTCACATTTACCACACTATCGTCCATGCCGTGAAGATGGGCTTTGGCGCTGCTCCAAGGATAATCCCATGGGGTTTTGACAAGGTGTGCCCTAACCGGGTTCATTTCAATATAGCGGGAGGCGGCCAATAGATGCTTTTCATCCATCACAAATGAAGAAAACCGCCCCTGCCATAGATGGCCCCGCCAACCATGGCGAAAATTGATCATGCGTGTATAGCGGCGGTGCATCTCCCCCAAGGCCTTATAGAACCCATCAGGGCTTTGAGGCACCAAAATCATATGCACATGATTAGGCATAAGACAGTAGGCCCATACATCAACATCACATTTTTTCGTCCATTCAGCCATGAGACCAAGATATTCGCGGTAATCCTCTTCACTGAAAAAAGTCTCCTGACGCCGATTACCCCTCTGTGTGATATGGTGCGGTAAACCCGCTGCTACAACTCGCGCTATTCTCGCCATGCAGATCTCATTACCAGCCAACCTTCCTTGCAGCAATAATTAAGTATGGTGTCCCCGAATTCCCCCCAGGAAATAATCCTAGCCGAGAGCTTTTTTTCCCATGGGAGTCCTTCTCTGAGAATAAAAATTGTGCTATTTTTTTACAAAATAATCAAGGTGGGCGTCTGGTTTTCATGGTAACTTACCCACTTGTCATTAGTGGCATAAGGAATAATGCTGATTTAATAGATAGTTTGGATATCAGCGACCTAAAGCCAGTGGCAATTCGAAAATCAAGGAGGTTTTATCAATGGCCAAAGTAGTTGTTTTAGGAGGCTGCGGTACAGTTGGAAGCGTTGCGGTAAAGACGCTTGCAAGGCAGGATACTTTTTCTGAAGTTCTAATTGCGGATATCAACCTGAAGCGTTCACAAGAACTTGCTGCTTCAATTGGCAAGAAGGTGAGTGCGGTCAGATTTGATGCAGATGACAGCTCAAGCATAAGGGCCGCTGTAAAGGGCGCCGACATTGTGCTCAACTGTGTGGGACCGTTCTATAAAACAGTCAAGCAGATCCTCTCTGTGGTGATTGAAGAAAGGATAAACTACATAGATGTGTGTGATGATGTTGATGTCACGCTTGAGATCCTGGATTGGGACAAGAAGGCCAAGGATGCGGGAATCCTTGCTCTCATAGGAATGGGGAGTTCACCGGGTGCAACCAACCTTTTAGGCAAATTCGGTTCCCAGATGCTTGATGAAACCGATTCAATTGACATCTTCCATGCGCATGGCGGAGAGCCTTCCGAAGGTGAAGGGGTAATTGGTCACCGCTTTCACTGCATGACCATTGACTGTCCGATGTTTCTTGATGGCGAATTAAAATATGTCAAGTATTTTGAACCCAGCGGCATAGCCTTGAGGCAGAGCTTTGTTTTTCCAATACTGGGGGAAGTTCGGCTTTATCCTTATCCGCACCCGGAACAGATTACAATGCCAAGATACTTCAAGCTCAAACAGGTTACGAACAAGGGCGCTGTCGTACCGAATGAATATTACAACCTTACGCGTGACCTGTGCGGACTCGGTCTGGCTAACAAGGAGCCGGTAAATGTCAAGGGTGTTCAGGTGACCCCCTATGATTTTGCCGTGGCTTATATCATCAGGGAGCGGGAACGCATACTCAGGGAAACAAATTTCGGTTCGCAGAAAGGCTGCACCTCCGTAGTTGTAAAAGGCAAAAAGGACGGCAAATACAAGGAATTCAGATTCCATGCGGCATCGCAGAGCCAGGGGCTGGGAGAAGGCACCGGCATACCCGCTGCAATGGGGGTAATTCTCATGCAGGAAGGCAAGATCAAAGACAAAGGCGTGCTGCCGCCTGAGGCATGTATGGAGCCAGCTGACTTCATTGCACTTGTTCCCAGAGTGATGGACCTCGACAAGAAAAAGGAAGGCGGTAAATCGTTCGGGGGCATAATCGTAGAGAGTGTTGACGAGAATGGCAAGATAACAAAACTTGATATCTAAAGTATGAAAGGGGCATGCATGGCATGCCCCTTTTGTCTTTCAGGA
>CAYGXB010000232.1:0-5415 GCA_964353605.1 uncultured Bacteriovoracaceae bacterium | reverse complement strand
TCCATAGGATAGTCTTTCACATACCCCCTCTTCTTTCCTCGTTCCAGGGTCCGCAGAATCTCCTCCTTGAGCCGTGCTCTCATCTCAACAACAAGGGAACCGAGATCTTTCGGATTCAAGCCAAACCGCGTGTGCCTCCCTTTAAAGGCCTTCCTGAGACAGGCGCTCTCCGGGCACACATAGCCCCCCCGGCCATGCCTCTGCTGCGCATAGTCGTAGCACACCTCCCCGGAAGGTAGCCTGACAAGTCTCATGAACTCCTGCTTTGGTAACACTTGCTTACATCCCATACACTGTCTGAAAGGATACCCTTCATGCCTCATGCACTATCCGGATCGCCTTCTCTATGAGCACCTGCGCTAGCGCTTCGTCTATTCCCTCGACCTCGATCAGTTTCTCGACCGAGGTCTTGGCCAGATCTTCTATCGTCCTAAAGCGCTCTTCCTGGAGGGCCTCCGCCAAGGGCTCGTCGATCTCTTCGATACGGCTGAGCGCATACTTGTCCTCCGAGGAAACTACCTCCTCCATACCCTCGGAACGCACATCGATCTTCCAGCCGGTGAGTTTAGCAACCAACCTCACATTCTGGCCCTTTCTCCCGATTGCAAGGCTCAGTTGATCATCCGCCACTACCACATCCATTGCTCGCGCCGACTTGTCAACGATAACCTTCGTCACCCGCGCCGGGGACAGCGCATTGCACACGAAGCGTACCGGATCTTCGGACCAGACGACGATATCCTGGCGCTCTCCCCGGAGCTCCTGGATCACGTTCTGCACCCTCGCCCCCTTGACGCCGATACAGGTCCCGACCGGATCGACTCTTGACTCATGGGATCTGACCGAGATCTTCGCCCGCACCCCCGGTTCCCGCGCCACGGCGACGATCTCGACAATGCCCTCAGCGACCTCCGGGACCTCCATCTCGAAGAGCTTCTCCAGGAATTTCGGATGGGTCCGCGATAACTCGATCTGCGGCATCTTGAGCGACTTGGTCACATCGAAAATATACGCTTTCACCCGGTCACCCCGCCGGAAAGTTTCCACGGGGATCTGCTCCTTCTCCCGTAGGATTGCTTCGGCCTTCCCGAGGTTCACGATGACGTCGCGTCGGTCGAAGCGGTGGACAAAGCCGGAGATGATCTCCCCCTTGCGGTCGATGAAATCCCTGTAGACCGCATCGCGCTCGACCTCCTTGACCTTCTGCATGATGACCTGCTTGGCATTCTGTGCGGCAATCCTTCCCAGTTTGGACGTGTCGAGTTTCTCGCCCAGCTCGTCCCCGATCTGACAGCTCGGGTCTAGCTCCCGTGCTTTCGCTACTGATATCTGCACGTGTGGCTCATCGACGACATCCGAAACCACCTTGAACTGGAAGACCTCGACCTCATCGATCTCCGGATTATACTGCGCCTCGATGTTGGGATAATCGCCATAGACTTTCTTGGCTGCGCTCAGGACGGCTGCCTCCACCACGTGAACCAAGTCACCCTGCTTGATCCCCTTTTCCTTTACGATCTGCTCGATCACCTTTGATATATTTAAAACCATACCCTCTCCCTAAAAATCAAAGTCGAGATTGGCCTTGACAATGTCTATGAACGGTATCGTGATCTCAAAGCCCTCTGTCTCGAGGAGAAGGCTTTCTGCCTCCACCCCCCTGAGCGCTCCTTTTCTGACGCCTTGCTTCGTGAGCACCTTTACCATTCGGCCTGTAAAGTGTTCAAAGTCTTTTCTGGTCGTAAGCCTGCGGTTGAGCCCCGGAGAAGAAACCTCCAACCGATAGCTCCCGGGGATGTAGTCCTCCGCAGCGAGGAGAAGCCCCACCCGCCTGTTCACGGCGACGCAATCATTCAGGGTTACCCCCAAAGGTTTGTCGATGGTGAGTCTGAGCGCCCCTTTGGCGAAGGTCACATCGATGAGGTCGAACCCCATCAGGGCGATCTCGCGGGAGATCTGCTCGCTCACTTTTACCGCTATCTCTTCTGCACGCATATGAAACAAAAAAGCGGGCAAAAGCCCACTTCTCATCCCTCCCCATACACGATTTCTGGAGCGGGCAACGGGGTTCGAACCCGCGACATTCAGCTTGGGAAGCTGACACTCTACCAGCTGAGCTATGCCCGCCCAGTGTCTTCTAATAGAATAGGATCATAGGATTTGTCAACCCGCAAATAGTGAGTATGCCCTCCTAACACCCCTCAAGGTGGGGCCTGGACGATGGATACCCTCTCTTTCCTTCCTCTCTGCAGGCTTAAAATTGGCGATCGATATCCTGAAAAGGTTTTATACACTATTCGCTCGGGTCACAATCGTCCAACGATCAATGGCGGCTAGATCAAACATCACACAAAAAGTTTTTGGAGCAGGAGCGGGGCTCTCTTTTCTCAAAAAAAGCCCCCTACATAAACCCAGAGCTTGTGTGTGGGGGGTTAGTCGGGGATCAGTTTGACGAGGACTGAACGCTGGCGCGGGCCGTCGAACTCGGCGAGATAGATCCCCTGCCAGGTGCCAAGAACCATGGTCGAGCTCTCCACGTAGACGTTCACGCTCACGCCTAGGAGGCTCGCCTTGACGTGGGCATGGGCGTTCCCCTCGCCGTGCTTGTATTGCATGCTGCGAGGGACGAGCCGCTCCAGGGTGTCGATGATGTCTTCCTTCACAGCGGGATCAACGTTCTCGTTGATCGTGATCCCGCAGGTTGTGTGTGGGACGTAGATCATGATCATACCGGAAGACATCTTTTCAGCTCTCACCAGGGATTTGATCTGGGCGGTGATATCGATGATCTGGGTCGCTGCCGTGGTTTTCACTTCGAATCTCTTTATCATGCCTTCCTCCGACTAAGCGCGTTTTGCAAGAAAAAGCCTTGAGAAGTTCTCATAGGTCATTTGTGCTATTTCATCAAGGCCTACCTTCTTTATCGCGGCTAGTGCTCTGATGGTCTCTACCAGATAGGCCGGCTCGTTGCGCTTACCCCTATAGGGAGCCGGGGAGAGGTAAGGGGCGTCTGTCTCGATGAGGAGGCATTCCGATGGGGTATGCCTCGCGACGGCAGCGAGGATCGCGGTATTCTTATAGGTGATAACCCCAGGTATCGAAAGGAAGAAGCCCTTGTCCAGCACGGCTCTCGCCATGTCCGTGTCTCCGGAGAAGCAGTGCATGACCCCGCCCAGGGACCAGCCGTCCATTTCGTCTAGGACAGCAAGCGTCTGAGCGTGGGCCGCGCGGTCATGGATGATGAGGGGGAGCCGAAGCTGCCGGGCGAGTTCGATATGCGCTCGGAAGAGCTCGCGTTGCTGGGCTGGGGTATCGGGCGTACGGTAAAGGTCAAAACCGGTCTCGCCGACCGCCACTACTTTTGGGCCCGCCAAGCCGGCGAGGTTATGGACGCCCTCGGGTGTATATTTCCCGGCGAGCTGAGGATGGATGCCGATAGTGGCAGAGAGACCGGTATATTGCTGTGCTATAGTAATGGCCTTGCGGGAGTCGTCTGGGTCGGTCCCGACGAGGAGCATGGCAGCAACACCGGCTTTTCGGGCCCTGTCGATGATGGCAAGGAGATCCGGGCGACATTCCGGGAAATGGATGTGGTTATGTGAGTCGGCCAAGCGCATATTACATAAGCATCAGGAGGGCATCGTGGAGGATGGCGTTGCTCGCCACTATCTCTCCGCGCGCAAAGTCGAGCGTTGTGCCGTCCACATTGGAAACCTGACCGCCCGCCTCCTGGAGGATGAGGGCCCCTGCGGCCATGTCCCAGGGTTGGAGGCCCGCCTCCCAGAAGGCATCGAAGTTGCCACAGGCGACATAGCAGAGATCGATGGCTGCCGACCCGAGGCGTCTGACGCCCTGCGCCTGACTGACAATCCGGAAGAACCTCGCCATGATGCCCTGCATGTCGTTGGTTCGATAGGGAAAGCCTGTTGCCACGAGTGCATTCACGAGCTTATCGGTCTTTGACACCGAGAGCTGCTGGCCGTTGAGGAAGGCTCCCTTGCCGGATTCTGCCGAGAAGAGCTCGGCACTGACCGGATTGTAGCAGACCCCGAGGCTGGGCTCTCCCTCGCGATAGAGGGCGATGGAGACGCAGAATATGGGGAGGCCATGGACGAAATTGGTGGTTCCGTCGAGCGGATCGACGATCCACGTATAGTGGTCCCTGCCACATTTCTTGACGCCTTCCTCCGCCAGGATCCCATGCTGAGGGAAGCGTTCTTCGATCGCGTTGATGATAAGGCGCTGGGCGCCCTTGTCCACCGAGGTGACGAGGTCTGTTCTGCCCTTGTGTTCAACGATGAGATTAGCTTTGATATGCTTGCGGATGTATTCCCCCGCATTCTGTGCCACGGAAAGCGCGAAATCCAACATACAATCCCTTGCCAATCCAGCTTTGTTTGGTGTACCATAGTAAACATGGAGCGGGTTTACAAGATAAAAAATTCCTTGCGGCTCCCGATGGCCCTCGCGATCGTCCTGTCCATCCCCGTATTCTATGATGTGCTCTCGCGAGGTCTGCCCACAGGCCAAGTTGTCCTCATTTCCATCCTCATCCTCTTCTTCTACATCTTGGCGATCAACAACATCCTCCGCCGGGTGATCATCCGCGGAAACGGGATCATCATTGGCAATTACCTCGGAAAGAAAGCGGTCAAGGCGGAGGAGGTTACCGCTCTGGACGGGTTGGCCATAGGAAAGCGGCAGTTCATCACCATTGCGGTCGGGAAACGGAACTATCTCATCCAGAACAGCTTCAAGGGGTTCCCAGAGATCATCAGGGATCTTGAGGAGATCATTCCGGAGGAACGAAGAGGAACAGGGCTCGAGGGTATCCAGGAGACCCCCTTGATCCGCACGGGAGACACGATCGCCGCCTGGATCACGGTGGGTATCCTCTTGGCCATACTCGTCTTCAAGTGCATGCCGGGATAAAAGGGTTGACCGCGGGAAAAGTCCCCTGCTTTTGTCATTTTATTTCAGAAATTCAATGGGTTAGTGAGTTGTTTCACGTGAAACTTTCCTGTTCCTATTTTGCGTTTTTTATGCTACGCGATGGGTGTGTCCGTGAAGATCATCAGCATATCGAATCAAAAAGGTGGGGTGGGCAAAACCACGACCGCGGTGAACCTGGGAGCATCGCTCTCCCTCCTCGGGAGAACGGTGCTCCTTATCGACCTCGACCCGCAGGCGAATGCCACCTCGGGCCTCGGGGTGAATCCTGATCAAATCCAGTTTCACGTCTATCATGTCTTGCTCGGGGAAAAAGGACTTCAAGACGTCATGCTCCCCACTAAGGTGTCGGGGCTTACGCTTGTGCCGAGCCATCCTGCCCTCGTGGGGGCCGAAGTGGAGCTCAGAGATTCCTCCCTGCGCGAGCGGATCGTGGCCAAGGCCATCTCGCGGATTGAGGCTCCC
>CAYGXB010000231.1:0-5444 GCA_964353605.1 uncultured Bacteriovoracaceae bacterium | reverse complement strand
TGTCGGGCTTTACGTTCGGCAAACAGGAGGAATTCATGGGTCTGCGCGGCATGCCGTCATGCGACCTCATCTTCGAGGACGTGCGCGTGCCTAAGGCCAACCTCGTGGTCAAGCCCGGCGAATTTATCAAGCTCATGTCAACCTTCGACATCGAGCGCTGCGGCAATGCGGCCATGTGCCTGGGGGTGGCGGGCGGCGCGCTCGAGGCCGCGCGAACCTATGCCATGGAGCGCCATGCCTTCGGACGACCCATCAGCGAATTCCAGGCCATCCAGTTCATGATCGTGGACATGGCTATGAAGCTCGATGCGGCCCGCCTCCTGGTCTACCGCGCCGCTGCCGGAGCGGGCCAGGGTCTGCCCTCCATATACGAGGCGTCCATGGCCAAGTGCTACGCCAATGAGATGGTCATCGATGTCACCAACGCCGCCATGCAAGTCTTCGGCGGCTACGGCTACAGCAAGGAATTCCCGGTTGAACGCATGCTCCGCGACAGCCGGGCTTGGTGCGTGGCGGGCGGCACCGTACAGATGCTCCGCATCACGCTGGCGAGCTTTCTTTTCGGTCGGCGCTTCGACCAAAGGAAAGGAAACTGAAGTATTTCGGAGGATAACTATGGGACAGTATTACAAGGATGCCGATGACCTCTACCGGATCTATGGCTACTTCATGGAAAGGATTCTTAGTGACGAGAAGATCGGGCCGAAGATGGCCAAGGCCGGGATCATCATCAAGTTCATCTACACCGACCCGGACAGCGAGATCACCATCGACCTGAAGAACCCTCCCGCCAAGGCCGGATATTATGGGAGCTATTATCTGGGGCCGTGTGATCTTAAAGAGGACGTCTGGTCCAAGCAGGCCGCCGATTTCTCCCACTCCTTCTGGCACGGACACGAGAACCCCGTGGCGGCCGTCGCCAAGGGCAAGGTGAAGCAGGGGGGGAAAGTCACGGCTATGCTCAAACTCCTGCCAGTCGTGAGACCCGCCTTCCAGATGTTTCCGGTGATACTCAAAGAAATGGGACTCGAGCACCTCATCATCCAGAAGAAGTAGTTTTGGCATGTATGCCAAGACGCCATTAAAGCTCGTGCCCCCTCGGAGTCTTCAGGGCGGTTAGAGATTCGTCGAATGGGCTCTCAGCCGGGACGAAGTCGCGGCCGTTTACCCACCCGACAGATCTTTATCCCCCCCTTCAAATCAAGGTGGGCCTGGTTATTCAAACGCTATCTTCCACCGCTGCTGAGGATCCCAGAAGTAGACTTCCTCGCACTGGAATCGCTCCGGTTCGAAATCATCTCCCAACCATTCAATTAATTCCTGGTACTCTGCATGCGAGGGGTCCATGATGACTTCGAGCAGGTGTTCATATCCATGCGCGCCGCTGCAGTCTTCGGGTGGACAAGCCCTTTTTCCGTCAATGCAGGCCGGATATTGCTTCCCGGTCTCCCTTGGGAGTATCTTTTCCAATACAACATTGTGTTCCCAGCCATCGCCGAAATCATAAAGATAGCGTGCTTTCTTATTATCCATGGCAAAGTAATCGGAGATCCGCATTTTCCACCCTGGATATATCGATCGATCAAAGCCATCCTCGTCAGGAATTCCTATGCGGACCTTTCGGCCCTTTGAAGGACTTTTCATTTCAAATTCATGGAGGTGGTAATCCAACCAACCCAAAGCATCCTGGATTGCCACATGCAGATCCCAGAATGTATAAATATCGGGTACCTGGATTCGCCTCCAAATGGGCGGGGCAATATCCTTGAGTGTGATCTTAAACTGGTACACCCGGTCGAATTTTCTTTTCACAATCCCTCCTCTCTATCCCAGAAGTGGACGCCAGGCCGTTCGCCGCCCCATGTACGCGGAGTTTCATGGTCACATAGATTGCGCCGCCCGCGGGCAGCCGATGCTCTCTGTCTCACGATGTCTTCTTCCGCTGGCAACCCCTGCTCTTCTTCTCTTCGGCATGCGCATGCGCATGGAGCTCGGTCTCATGGCCGGGATGGTCGTGCTCATGGAGCCCGTGATTCCCCTTATGATCGTGATCATGTAGATTTACAGCACGCTTGTGGTCATGTTCGTGCAGGTGTTCATGGAGGTGTTCATGGGCGTGTTTATGCTCGTGTTCGTGGCTGTGTTTCTTTTCACCGTGGGCATGCTCGTGTGCATGGGCATGATTATGGTCATGGGCATGCACATGTTTGTGTTTATGCTTTCCTTTCATATCCCCTCCTTGCATCATTATGGGAGAATAAGCAAGTTATCGGTGGAGCACCCCTCAATCATTTTAACCTAATTCTAACAAGATATCCCATCAAGTCAAGGACAAGCCCAAGGGCATAACTTTTTACGCAAGAATATTTCATACACTGTTGGAGTTATCTGCCCTGGTCCAATCGACAAAGGCGGCCAACTCGAGTAGCCATTGTAATTTCCGAGGAGGGGGTGAGGGGGGAACCCGCTTAACCCTACGGGCTCACCATTTCTTTTTCGTCAGCCCTTGGATTGCCATCATACAGCAGTGAATTCACGCGCCCAAAGAGGCCTTTCCGCGTATCATCATTTCCCCATAACTTTCTTCTTCAGCTCGGGACGTGCGTCGTAGAAACCGTCGATGTCGGGCAGGAAGTCGAAGAGGATGGGATAACCGGGTGGGACAGCCTCGACCTCGAGCTGGGCGGCACAGCCGGGGCAGTAATACTCGCGGATCTCGTTCCATTCGGGGTTTGGCTTGTGGAGTCCTTCATAGATCTCGTCGAGCGATTCGTTGGTGTCCCGAACATGGATGAGGGCCGATAGTTTCCAATTCTGGCGATAGTGACCGAATTCTTGGCCACAATCGCACTTGACGATGCGTTCCCCACCTTTTTGCACGACGTAGAGGTGTTCGGCTAAGGGGACCAAGATTCGTTCTTTCCAAGGAACCCTTTCCTGGAGGATCTCTAGGTATTTCTCAAACCGTTCGGGGTCCTTGTCGCCGGTCATAATACCTTTCAGTGTAGGCCAAGCCAGTTTTCCGTCGATCAGATCAGCTATGGTCTCTTTGGTATAGTTCGGCATGGGTCACCTCTCTTAGAATGCGAAATCGTCCGGGAGCTCCCAGAACTTCTTGAACTCGGCCGCGAACTCCGGGGAGAGGGTCATACTCTCCCGGTACGTGCTCACAATCACCTCGAGAAATTCTTTTTTCAGGACTTTCTCCCGTTCATTTTTCATCCAGTCTGCTACCGAGATGCCGCGCTGCTTGCGCTTTGCACGGATCGCGGTCCGCAGTTGTTTGGTCTTTCCGGGATCATGCTTCCAGGTCTTCGCCTGCTCGTCGTACCATACGGTCACACCATTGACCTCGCGGGCCTTGCGTTCCAGGGCGGTATTGTTGTTGAGGTCGTGAACCACGGCATCCGGGTCGCGTTCGATCGGGTCGCCATAGCCGGGTCCGCCCTGGTAATGTTGAATGAAGATATCGCCGGTCTTCATCGGAATGGGGTGCATCACGGAGCGGTCGAGGATGCGTTTGTCGCCCTCAAGCATGGTGATAATGTCAGGCTTATTAGGATCGCCCTCTTGCGTGGGGTATGGTTTCAGCTGGGCGACAATATCTCTGAGGTTGGAATTCAACACCATCTCCTTGTGGCGCATGACGCGGGCGCTCGGGTAGCCGCCAAAGATGCCGCAGTTGTCGAAGACCTTGCCCGGGCCAGCGCTGACTACCTCGACGTTGTTCGAATTCCAGAAGCAGTAGACGCTGTGGAATCCTGAACCGCCGCGGTATTTTCCCAAACCAGCCGAGTCCGGGGTGAGGTTGCGCCCCAAATAGATCTTGGGCATGAACATCTCCCAGATCTCGATGTTGCCCTGGTCGGCCTCGGGGTTCCATACGGCGTAGCCGGTGTCCAGCCCGTCCATGATCGCGCGGGCGCCGCAGCCCGCGGCCGAGAGCTCGAAGTTGATGATGCCGAGCGGTCGGTTGTACTGGTCGGTGCCGCCGAGCTGGCACATGGTATTGCTGCCGTATCCGGCGATGATCTCCTCCCGGAAACCGCGTGCGAAGAAGCTGCGGGAGAGGGAGCGGAAGAGGTTATTGAAGGTGCTCATGAGGGGACCCCAGGTGGCTGAGGTGGAGACATGGGGGTTGTCCGGGTTAGCCCATGAGCCGTAAGGATAGTGCTGTTCCGTTGCGAGGTAGGCGCCGTCGTTGACCTTGCCATCGTAAGCCAGCATCTGGGTGATGGAAACCCAGAACCCGCCCTGCATGGCCGAAATGGAACAGTTGGCCGGATGGTAGTTCCACTTGTTGGCGCCATTCATGGAAAACTTGAGACCGCCATCCGGTTTGATCTCTACCTTGACCGGGGCATGCATCAGCATGTCATGCGCCGCAATGAGCTGGAGCGGGGCATCCTTCTGGTCTGCTTCGTAGAACGAAACCGAGCAATAGGTGCCCGGGAAGAGCCGCTCCACGCAACGCTTGGTGAAAATCTCCCTCCCCTCTTCGATCACCTCGCGTACGAAGCGCTTGTAGTAGTCCACGCCAAACTCGTCGATGATGCCGGCGAGCGTCTCGTGAATGATCTGGGAACCTGCCAGCCTGGCCTTCTCGTCCAGATGCCAGAAGAGCGGGAAGCGCAGGTTGCGGTCGCAACGGATCTCGTAGTCCTTCCTGAGCTTCCACTCCATGCCGACCTTCTCGCAGGAGAGGTATAGGCCGTCGCCGAAGCGGTTGATGGTCGTGATCGGCAGACCGCCCGCGTCCACGCCGCCACAGTCCATAACATGGGTCACCGCCCCCACCCAGCCGATGACCTCGTCACGGTAGAAGACAGGCGTGAGGCTCTGAACGTCCGCGGTGTGCGCGTTACCAATGAGCGGATCGTTGTTGCCGAAAATATCGCCGGGATCGAAGCCGGGATCGTTTTCGTAGTCGTTCTCGATCATCCATTTGATGGCCATGCTCATGGTATGGACGTGCACGATGATCCCCGTGGAGAGCACGACCGAGTCGCCATCGGGCGTATACAGGGCGAAGCACAGCTCGCCGAGCTCCTTCACAATGGGTGAAGCGCTCACCCGCAGCGCCGCTTCGCGGCTGGCCACCATCATGCCCCGCAGCCGAGAATAGAGCCGTTCGTATTTGAGCGGGTCTTCGTTCTTGAGCTTGAGTCCCTTTATGCCGTAGTATCGGCCCGTCTTCTCGAAGAGCTCCTTGCTCTCAATGAGCATCTGCTTGAGCGTCTTGTCCTCCCATCCGACCGGCTTTCTCTTCTCTAAAACACTCATACAAAACCCCCTTTAAAATCTCATAGCCCCCCCCCCTGAATTTTCAGGTGGGGCTAGACGTCCGCCGACAGGGCCGCCCGCTTCGACAAATTGATCGGCGGACGGCCTTGTCGGCGGAGCCTTCACCCCCTTGAGACCAAGGGAGGGATTCAGCTTTTTTG
>CAYGXB010000230.1:0-5445 GCA_964353605.1 uncultured Bacteriovoracaceae bacterium | reverse complement strand
CAAGGACACCCGACCGTTCGTCTGGTCTGCAACCGCTGATTCGATCCTTGAAAAGATCAAAAGACTTTGTCAACTTATCTCCGAGACAGAACACTAGGGCAGCGGATATCTAAACTCTTGAAGATTCAGGGGGAGTTGAATACGACATGCCTTTTCCCGCCATCTCTTTCCGGTGACAGGGCAAGGAATATCAGCAATAAGGTATGTCAGTAATAAGGTATTGCAATACAAACTATGCTAATTATCTATATATCTATATTATCTATATTATCTATTATAGTATATCTCCCAAGGAGGAGTGGCGTGATGGATAATTGGTCAGAGAAAAGGCGACATCCGAGAAAACGTCTCCATGACCAGGTTCTTCTTCAGATAGGCACCGCACGTGGGGATGCCTTTGAAAGGGCGCAGGTGGAGAACATCAGCCTCAAAGGCATATGCTTCACCCATCTCAAGGCCTTGAAAGGATTTGAGTCTCTCACTGAATCGGTAGTGGAAAATAATCAGGTCCTGGCGTACTTCCATGACAATCCGATCACGATCTTTGGTTCCATATCCAGAATCGACCCCCCGTCGGATAGGCTCGCTTTGAGTATCAAACGCTCGACCGATGACAATCTCTGGGAAAGGCTTTGCACTTGAGAGCCTCAGTCTGCATACCTCTGGAGGAGAGCCAATGCCGTCGTGTGACTTGTACATACTTTTTATAAATTCCTTGACATCAGCTAGTTATATCTTTAATAGGAATGATTACTAATAAATATGTCCAGTCTTAAAGGACATATAATAAGGAGGTGCTGTATGGCGAAAAGGTTGGAGATCTATAAGTGTGAGCTTTGCGGCAACATCGTTGAGGTTCTCCATGAAGGCAAAGGGGAATTGGTATGCTGTCATCAACCCATGAAGCTCTACCAGGAAAATACCGTGGACGCATCAAAGGAGAAGCATGTGCCGGTGATGGAAAAGGTTGAGGGAGGGATCAAGGTGAAGGTGGGGTCGGCGCCCCATCCCATGGAAGAGAAACACTACATCGAGTGGATCGAATTGCTGGCCGATGGCAAGGCGTATCGGCAGTTCCTGAAACCAGGAGACCCCCCTGAGGCGTTCTTCCGTATAGATGCGAAGGAAGTCTCGGCCAGGGAGTGGTGTAATCTGCACGGCCTCTGGAAGGCTTAAAGGGAGGTTCCTATGATCAACGATAAGATGCAGACAGCCCTAAACAAACAGATCAATGCGGAACTCTACTCGGCCTACCTCTACATCTCCATGAGCGCCCAGTTCCAGGCCATGAACCTGAAGGGCTTTGCGAACTGGATGCGGGTCCAGTCCCTCGAGGAGTTCACCCATGCGGACAAGTTCTACAACTTCCTCATCGACCGCGGCGGCAGGGCCATCTTGAACTCTATCGAGGGTCCCCCTACCAAATGGGCTTCTCCGCTGGCCATATTCCAGGATGCCTACAAGCATGAACAGAAGGTCACCGGGCTCATCAACGCACTCGTCAACCTTGCCATCAAGGAGAAGGATCATGCAGCACATTCCTTCCTCCAGTGGTTCGTCAATGAACAGGTCGAGGAGGAGGCGAATGCCGACAGCATCGCCCAGCAGTTGAAGCTGATTGGCAAGAATGGCCAGGGGCTCTTGATGCTGGACCGTGAACTTGCCCAGCGGGTCTTCGTCCCGCCAACGCAAGCCCAGCCATAATTTCGAGCAGGAAGAGGGGGCAACCATGAAGATCTATTTCAACGCGGACGAGATATTCGAGATGGCCGAGGAGATCGAGCGGCAGGGGACGAAGTTTTATGCGAAGGCAGCCTCTCTGTTCAAAGAACCAGACATCAGGCAGATGCTCTCCGGTCTGTCCGCTATGGAGATCGGCCACGAGAAGACCTTTGCGTCCATACGTGCCAAGATCCCGAGCGACACTTATAAGGGATCCGATCCGGATGAACTCGCCGCGGCGTACATTCGGACGTTCACCGAAGGCAAGGTCTTCAACGCCAAGAAAGACCTGTCGGCTACACTCACCGATAAGACTACCCTTAAGAACATCCTCAACATGGCCATCGATGCCGAGAAGAACTCGATCGTCTTCTATACAGGCATCAAGCGGGCCGTCCCGGAGGCCTTGGGAAAGGACATCCTCGATCAGATCATCACCGAGGAGATGAAGCATATCGTGATGCTGGCTGACAAACTTTCCACCCTCTAAGTAAAGGAGATCCAATGGCTGTTTACAAGGCGATAAAGATAAGCGATCGTGTTTACTGGGTGGGAGCGATAGACTGGACCGTCCGGGACTTCCATGGATATACTACGCACAGGGGAAGCACGTACAATGCCTATCTCATCCTGGCCGACAAGGTAACCCTCATCGATACGGTCAAGGCCCCGTTTAAGGAGGAACTCCTCGCCCGCATCGCCTCGCTCGTCGACCCCAAGGACATCCAGTATGTCATCTCGAACCATTCCGAGATGGACCATTCCGGCTGCCTGCCCGAGATCATCACGGCGGTGAATCCCGAAAAGGTCTATGCCTCGGTCACGGGTATCAAGACCCTCAAGGAACACTTCGCTATCGAGAAGGAGATCATCCCGGTCAAGAGCGGGGACGAGCTGAGCCTCGGTAATATGACGCTGGCCTTCACGGAGACACGCATGCTCCACTGGCCGGACAGCATGTTCAGCTATCTGAAGGAAGAGAAAATCCTCTTCTCCCAGGACGCCTTCGGCATGCACCTCTCCAGCGAGGAACGTTTCGCAGACCAGATCGGATCCGATATCCTCAACTATGAGGCGGCCACCTATTACGCGAACATCCTACTACCCTACTCCCCGCTCGTTCTCTCTCTCCTTGAAAAGGTCAAGGCTTCCGGCCTGGCCATCGATATCATCGCCCCGGACCACGGTCCTATCTGGCGCAGAAAGCTCGGCGGCATCCTGGCGCAGTATGCATCCTGGGCCGAGCAGAAGCCGACCAACAAGGCTATCGTCCTCTACGACACCATGTGGCACAGCACGGAGCGTATGGCCAGGGCCATCGAGGAGGGATTTAAAACAGGCGACGTCCATGTCAAGGTCATGTCCATGAGCGCCTTCCACCGCAGCGACGTGGCCTTCGAGATCCTCGATGCCGGGGCACTTGTAGCAGGCTCACCCACGCTCAACAACAACATCTTCCCCACCATGGCCGACGTCCTAACCTATCTCAAAGGCCTGCGGCCGAAGAATCTCATCGGCGCGGCCTTCGGCTCCTATGGCTGGAGCGGCGAATCCCCCGGCCAGATCAACGACATCCTGGCCGAGATGAAAGTGGAGATCGTCGCTGAGCCCGTCAAGGCCAAATACGTACCTGACAGCGATTCCCTGTCCGAGTGCTTTTCCCTGGGCGTGAAGGTGGCAGAAAAACTCAAGGAGGTTCTCCCACATGGATAGCACACTCGATTCCAAGGCCCTCTGGGATATCAGCTACGGTCTCTACGTGGTAACGTCGATCTCCGCAGACAAAATGAATGGTCAGATCGTCAATACGGTGTTCCAGGTCAGTGCCAATCCGCCCAAGGTGGCGGTGAGCATTAACAAGGAGAACCTCACCCACGCCTACATCAAGACCAGCAAGGTGCTGGCCATCTCAACCCTGGAAGAGGACACCCCCATGCCCTTCATCGGGCGCTTTGGCTTCAAGTCCGGCAGAGATATCGACAAACTCTCCCAAACCACCTACAAGACCGGGATCACCGGCTGCCCCTGCATCACGGAGAACGCGCTCTCCATCATGGAGGGCACGGTGATCGGGTGCGCCGACGCCGGGACCCATTCGGTCTTTATCGTCGAACTCCTAGGATCCGAGGTCTTGAAAAAGGGCAAACCGCTTACCTATGCCTACTACCAGGAGGTCAAGAAGGGTAAGGCATCCAAGAACGCGCCCACCTACAAGGGCGATACAACGGAAAACCCCCCCGAAAAACCAAAAGAGGAGACGAAGATGAAGAAATACGAATGCGGTATATGCGGCTATATCTACGATCCGGAAAAGGGCGATTCGGAAGGTAACATCCCTGCGGGAACCCCATTCGAAAAGCTCCCCGACGACTGGACCTGCCCAGTGTGCGGGGCGAGCAAGAGCGAGTTCTCACCCGTATAAACCATCGCCGCCTATGGGAGAATCCATAAAAAGCGCATACCCCCCTCCATGAGTCTTCAGGGGGGCTAGACGTCCGCCGTCAGGGCCGTCCGCTTTGACAATTGGACGGGCGGGCGACTCTGCCGGCGGACCTTTGTCCCCTTTGAGACCAAGGGGGTCGTGGGGATTCAGATTTAAGGAGGAATTGGGCATGGATGATGCCATTAGGAATGCACTCTATCAGGCCTACACCGGTGAATCGAAGGCCACCCTCCGACTCAGGGTATATGCGGAGAAGGCGGAAGACGAAGGTTACCCCCAACTGGCCAAGCTCTTCCGGGTGATCTCGTTCTCCGAGGAACTCCACGGCAAACGGGCGCTGCGGCTGCTCAAGGAAATCAAGAGCACCGAGGAAAACCTCAAAACGAGCTTCGAGTCCGAAACCAGGGTCGCTGGGGTCGCTTATGACGACTTCATCAAGCGCGCCGAAGCCGCAGACGACAAGGCTACTTCCCTCTACTTCAGCCAGTCCCGGGACGTCGAAGAGATCCATGCCAAGCTCTACAAGGAGGCCATGGACCACGTAATGGAAGAGCGGGGTACCACCTACTATGTCTGCGACGTCTGCGGCTACGTCTCCGACGGCGTCCTGCCGGAAGAATGCCCAATATGCGGGGCAAAGAAAGACCGCTTCGTCATCTTTACGTGATATGGAGGTGCTTATGAGCGATAGAGTGAAACGGGATATATCCATGCTAGAGGCTGCCCTGAAGCTGGAAGAAAAAGGCAGGGCTTACTATAAGAAGGCCATAAATGAGGTCCGGAACAAACTGGGCAAGGAGATGCTCCGAACCCTCCTGAGCGAAGAGCTCGTGCATATGGACCGCATCCGGAAGATTTCCTCATCCCTCATGAGCACTAATGCCTGGTCCGACGAGTGGCGCTCCATCGATGGTGAAAAGAATGTCATCAACGCCGTTTTCAAGAAGATGGTCACAGAACACAAACAATCCATTAAGGCTACCACCTCCGATATCGACGCCCTCGAACTCGGCATCGCCCTCGAACTCGAGTCTATCCGCTTCTACGAGGAGCACCTGCAACAGGCCACCGACAAGCTCGAAAAGGCCTTCCTCTCCCAGATTATCGATGAGGAAAAACTCCACCATTCTTCCCTAGAGGACATGAAACTCTACCTCAAAGACCCTCAGACCTGGTTCACCGAACACGAGCACCACACCCTCGACGGCGCTTAACACGAGATATTGCTAGTGTAGTGCAACAGTATTATCTTTACAATATGTATGGGCTATGTCACTATT
>CAYGXB010000229.1:0-5476 GCA_964353605.1 uncultured Bacteriovoracaceae bacterium | reverse complement strand
ACATGATCGTAGGGGGTGGATCAGTTGATAGTTGAGCTAACTGCATACCCACCTTGATTTTTTTGGGCTTTATTTGTGATAGGGTTCTTTGTGGATGATGGTGAAGGCGCGATAAACCTGTTCGAGGAGCATGATACGGACGATCTGGTGGTTGAAGGTCATGGAGGAGAAGGAGAGTGTCATATCGACCTGTTTTTCAAGGAGGGGATCGTGGCCGATGGGCGAGCCGGTGTAGAAAAAGAGGTTTTTGGTGCCTTTGTTGAGGTGCTTTTCGATGAATGCGGCCAGGGCTTCCGAAGTCAGGTGTTTACCGGTCGGGGAAAGGAGAATGTGTATGCCTTCTCGGGCTTGTTTTTTCAGGGCTTTGGACTCGATGATCTCGGCCGGAGCGTATTTCGAGATTCTAGTTCTGTAGTCGTTGACGAGATCGAGTATAGGGCCCTTGAAGGTCTTTCCGGTAAAGCAGAAGACGATCCTCACACCTTGAGCCTTTTGGCCTCGAGCCACATCCCCTCGAGGTCATAGTACCGTCTCAGGTCATCCTGAAAGATGTGGACGATGGCATCCAGGTAGTCCAGGAGCACCCACCTGCCCTCATTGACACCTTCCTTGCCGAACGGTTTACCGATGACCTCGATCACGTGCTCTGCCATGGCCTTAATCTGCCTGTCGGAGGTACCGGTGCAGATGATGATGTAATCCGTGATAGGGGAGAGGTCCCTGACATCCAGGGCGATTAGGTCCCTTGCCTTCTTGTCCATGAGTGCGTTTGCGATTCTTGACCAGAGGGGATCCATCAGGAATACATCCTCTCTGCAATGATGTAGGCTTCGACTTCCGGCGGGACGAGATATTTTATGGTCCGACCCTCCCGGCACAGAGCCCGGATGGCGCTGGATGATATGTCGAACGGCGTTACATCAATAGAGATGATTTCGCATCCTCCCTTGTTTCTAAAACCCTTATCGGTTTTTTTAAACGTGTTAGATAAATCCCCGAGGATGTCTGTCAGGGGCAGCCATGATGCGCCTGGCCTCGACATGACGGCGAAGTGGGAGATGTCAAAGTGCTTTGGTGCCGCATGCCAGGTCATGATCTCGTTGAAGGAATCCTGGCCGAGGATGAAGTACGGTGTCGTTTGATACTGTTCCCGCACCTGCTCTATGGTTCTGATGGAGTAGGATTTCCCACCCGCGTCCACCTCGAACGACGAGACTTCAAAATGTGGATTATCCTGGATGGCAAGCCTTACGGTCTCGAGCCTTTTCCTTGCTGGTATTGCAGCGGCAAGTTCCTTATGCGCCGGCAGGTAGGACGGGACGAAGATGACCTTTGCAAGCTCCAAGCGCTCCCTGACCTCCTCCGCGGCCCTTAGGTGGCCGTAGTGGATCGGGTTGAACGTGCCGCCAAAGATGCCGATCTTCATTGTCTGATCTGGCCGTCTCCGAAGCAGACAAACTTCTCGATGGTGAGACCTTCGACACCCATGGGGCCGTAGGCGTGGATTTTGGAGGTACTGATCCCGACCTCGGCGCCGAGCCCGAATTCTCCACCATCGGAGAAGCGCGTGCTGGCGTTCACGAGCACGGTTGATGAATCGATCTCCTTCAAGAACCGCATGGTCCGCGAATAGTTCTCCGTGATGATGGCCTCGGTGTGGTTGGAGCCGTACTTCTCGATGTGGTCGATCGCCTCCTCCAGGGAGCCCACCACCTTGACGGCAAGGATGAGGTCCAGAAACTCCGCATACCAGTCGTCTTCGGTCGCCTCCATTTTTACCGAAGGCACGATCGCTCGCGTCTTCCTGCAGCCTCTGATCTCGACTCCGCTGTCTTCGAACAGCTTGATCATTTTCGGCAGGAAGACCTCGGCTATCTTTTCATCGACGAGCAGGGTCTCCATGGCGTTGCATACCCCCGGCTGTTGGACCTTGGCGTTGTGACATATGCTATAGGCTTTCTCGAGATCGGCATCCTGGTCAACATAGATGTGGCACACGCCCTTGTAATGCTTGAGTACAGGGATGCGCGAGTTCTCAACCACAGTGCGGATGAGCCCCTCGCCGCCCCTGGGGATGACGAGGTCGATGTAGTCTTCGAATTTGAGCATTTCGAGCACCGCCGCCCGATCCGTGACCGGAATGAAGCCGATCACTGCCGGATCGATGCCGAAGCCGTCAAGTGTCTTCTTCAGGACATCCACGATGGCCTTGTTCGAGTTGAACGCCTCCGAACCGCCCCGTAGGATGACGGCATTACCTGATTTCAGGCACAGACCCACGGCATCCGCGGTGACGTTCGGCCGGGATTCGTAGATCATGGCCACGACCCCCAGTGGGATGCGCATCCTGCCCACCATGAGGCCATTGGGTCGGCGGACCATGTTGGTGATGGTGCCGATAGGATCAGGCAGCTCCGCGATCTCTGTGAGGGCGAGCACCATGCCTGCGATGACCTTGTCGTTCAAGGTGAGCCGGTCGATCATGGCCTTGGAGAGGCCGTTCACAACCGCCTTATCCAGGTCGAGCTTGTTCTGTGTCTGGAGGAAGGCGATGTTCTCGCTCAAGGCGGACGCCATTTTCTTCAGCAGCGAGGCCTTGTCCGCGCTCCCCAGGTTGACGAGAGCCCGGGAAGCGGCCTTGGCGTTCATCGCAATGTTCTTGATCTCCTCGAACATTACTATACCGCTCCTTTCAGTATCATGTTATTGCGATGCACGATCTCTTCGTCGCAGTCTTTTCCCAGTATACCAGCGAGATCTCTCGTATTCGCCCCCTTAATCCGCATGACCTCCTGGGAGGTGAAGTTCGTGAGGCCAATGGCGATCACCTTCCCTCTGCTGTTCACGATCTCCACCGCGTCACCCTCCCGGAAGCTGCCGTCGACCCCGGTCACCCCAGCCGGCAGGAGGCTCTTGCCCCTCTTGGTAAGCATGGCCACCGCCCCGTCGTCGATGACCACTCTCCCCTTCGGTATCGAGACAAAGCTGATCCAGTGGTCCTTCTGCTTCATCTTCTCCTTCCGCGGGACTACGAGCGTGCCGACATCCTCGCCTTTGAGAATGGCAGGCAGGACATGGGGTGTGCCCGTACAGGCGATTACGATGGGCACGCCAATAAGCGCCGCATGGTAGGCGGCCATGAGTTTCGATCGTATGCCTCCTGTTCCCATAGAACCTGTATCCTTGCTCGTCATCTTGATGTCCTTGAGCTTGAGATCCCTGATCACAGGGATCCGCTCGGCATCGGGACAAATTCGAGGGTCCTGCAGGCACACCCCGTCGGTGTCGGTTAAAATGATTAAGATCTGGGCCTCGACGAGCGGAAGAATCATGGCCGAGAGCATGTCGTTGTCCGTGAATTGGATTTCCTCCACGCTGACCGTGTCGTTTTCATTGATGATAGGAATCGCCCCCAGCTCGAAGAGGGCGGTGAAGGTGTTCCTGATGTTGAGATAGCGGTGCCTGTCGTCGATATCTTCGCGTGTGATGAGGATCTGAGCGGCGATGTGCCCGTAGCGCATGAATGCGTCATTATAGGCCCTGATCAGCGTCCCTTGTCCGATAGCTGCCAGGGCTTGCTTCCGTGAGAGGGCATCGCTGCTCTCGCTGTCCTTTACCATGGCTCTGCCGGAAGCGACGGCTCCGGATGAAACGATGGCGAACTCTTTTCCCATGTCCTTCAGGAGCGAGATATCGTCGCACAGTCGTTCGATGACGCGGTAATTGAGGCCGCGGCCGGTGCTCAGGGAACTCGAACCGATCTTGATCAGGATACGCTTAAAGCCTTTCAGTTGCGAGCGATAAGTCTCCTTCATTGAGTCCCCTCACGATCTCGTCCAATACGGCAGGTAACCCCTCTTTCGTCGCAGCAGATGCCATGCAGCAAGCATACCCCTTGTCTTTTATGATGGCAACAGCCTCTTTTGCTCGCTGAGCCCCCGCGGGGATATCGCATTTGTTGAGAACGACTATGCGGCCTTTTACGATGAGGCTCTCGGAATAGGAAGCGAGCTCATTCCTCAGGATCCCAAACTCTTCAACAGGGTCCCTCCCCGTCTCCGGCGACATGTCGAGCACATACACGATTACCCGCGTCCGCTCAACGTGCTTCAGGAATTTCAAGCCCAATCCCACGCCCTGATGAGCCCCCGCGATGATACCTGGAATATCCGCCAGCACGAAGTCCGTGCCTTTCCACCTGACCAGGCCCAGGTTCGGGATGAGCGTCGTGAACGGGTAGTCGGCGATCTTCGGCCTGGCATTCGACACCTTGGAGATGAAGGTCGATTTGCCTGCATTCGGAAACCCCACCAGCCCCACATCCGCCAGCAGCTTGAGCTCGAGCTGGAGGGTCCTCTCCTCCCCAGGCTTACCCTCCTCGCAATAGCGCGGGGTCTGGTTCGTAGACGTGGCAAACCGCGCGTTGCCCCTGCCGCCTGTGCCGCCCTTGGCCACGACGGCAGACTGCTCATGGATAGACAGATCGGCTATCATGCCTCCGGTTTCGATATCTTTGATGACCGTACCGACGGGCACATGGATGATGCAGTCGTCCCCCGATCTGCCGGTCATGTTCTTGCCCTTGCCGTGCTGGCCCCGGTTGGCCTTGTAATGGGGGTGATAGCGTTGATCGAGGAGGGTGTGGAGGTTCTTGTCCGCCTGGATGATTACTTCGCCGCCCTTGCCGCCGTCGCCCCCGTCGGGCCCGCCCTTGGGCACATACTTCTCGCGTCTGAAGGAGCAACAGCCGTTTCCGCCATCTCCGGACTTTACATAGATCCTGGACTCATCGATGAAGTCCATCTATCAAACGTGGGCTTCGACGACCTTCGCTATCTTTTTCTTATTGCAGAGGGTTTCGAATTTGACCACCCCGTTCGTAAGGGCGAAGAGGGTGTAATCCCTGCCGCAGCCGACGTTGGGCCCGGGGTGGATCTTGGTCCCCCTCTGGCGGACGATGATGTTGCCGGCTCTGCAGACCTGGCCGTCGAATATTTTCACACCCAGGCGCTTTCCTGAGGTGTCCCTGCCGTTGCGCGACGTTCCACCGGATTTCTTGTGCGCCATAGCGTTTACGCCTCCTTGCCCCTGCTTATCCTGGTTATGGAGACCTCGGTCAGGTCCTGCCGGTGCCCCTGTTTCTTGTGGAACCCCTTGCGCCGCTTCATTTTGAAAACGATCACCTTGGGACCCCGCATCTGCCTGACAACCTTGGCCTTGACCGAGGCGCTCTCAACCCTAGGTTTGCCGAGTATGCATTCGTCTCCGCCTATAAAGAGCACGTCATCGAAAGATATCTCGTCGCCTTTGGCGGCGTTTAATTTCTCAATTTGAATCCTGTCGCCTTCTTCGACCTTATACTGTTTTCCGCCTGTCCTGATCACTGCGTACATACGAAACCCCTTACGGTTCTCTTAAAAAGGTTCATGAGCTATTAATGAAACAAGGCGCACTTGTCAAGGAGTTTTCTCACGCA
>CAYGXB010000228.1:0-5508 GCA_964353605.1 uncultured Bacteriovoracaceae bacterium | reverse complement strand
ATCTTCGAGCCTTTCTTCACCACCAAGGATCCCGGTCACGGGACAGGCCTCGGTCTCTCGATCACCTACGGCATCATCAGGAATCATAACGGGTCCATCCATGTGGAGAGCGATCCGGGAAAAGGGACTTCATTTTCTATCCTATTGCCGGTATATCGGGTTTGAGTGTACCGCATAGCGTTGAGGAGCGTACAAGAATTGGCAAAAGCGACACGGCGTATCCTGGTAATCGACGACGAGGAATCCATCCGGGACGGATGTAATCAGACCCTTGCCAGGGTGGGGTTCCAGGTGGACACCGCCGGTGATGCGCTCCAGGGGCTTTCTCTGGCCCTGAGGGACATCTATGCGATCATCCTCTTGGATCTGCGCCTGCCGAAGATGGATGGCCTCGAGGTGCTCAGGCAACTCAAGGGTAAGGTGCGGGCCAAGATCATCATCATTACCGGCTATGGGACCATTCCCTTGAGTGTGGAGGCCATGAAGCTCGGGGCGGCGGATTTCATCACTAAACCATTCTCGGCGCAGGAGCTCAAAAAGGCCGTCGCGAGCGTTCTGGAACCGAGACCCAAAGAGACCCCGGATGACGCCCTGGATCTGCTGATCGGGGTCAGCGACAGCATGAAGGAGCTCAAGGACACCATCTGGAGGGTAGCAAAGACAAACACGACCGTCCTCCTCACCGGCGAGAGTGGCACGGGCAAGGAACTCATCGCCGCAACCATCCATAGATTGAGCCCACGCGCCGACAAGCCCTTTGTCCCCGTCGACTGCTCCTCGCTTGTCGAGAGCCTGATGGAGAGCGAACTCTTCGGTCATGTAAAGGGGGCATTCACCGGGGCCACCGAGACGCGTGACGGGCGTTTCCAGATGGCGGACAAGGGGACGCTGTTCCTGGACGAGATCTCGAATCTGAGCCTCAATGTTCAGGCGAAGCTCCTGCGGGCGATCCAGGAGCATGAAGTACCGCGGGTTGGGAGCTCAATACCCGACAAAGTGGATGCACGACTCATTACGGCGACGAACAGGGACTTGAGAACCCTCGTGGAAGCGGGAACATTCAGGGAAGACCTCTTCTATCGCATCTCCGTCGTGCCTATCCATATCAAGCCGCTCAGGGAACACCGGGCGGATATCATCCCTATTGCGGAATTCTATCTCGATTATTACCGGAAACGCGATGAGAGCAGGGTGAAGTCCCTCTCCGGGGAGGCCATAAAGTCCATCGTAACCTACAACTGGCCGGGGAATATCAGAGAGCTGAAGAACACCATGGAAAGACTCTGTGTCATGTGCGAACAGGCGGAGATCTCGCTTTCCGATATCCTCTATTACGGACAGAACCAGGGCACCAAAGCCCCCGTGGTGGATGCGTTCTCAGGGACGATGACCCTGGTCGATGTGGAAAAGGAACATATCGAGAAGGCCCTCAAGCATTTCAATTATCAGATAACGAAGACAGCCAAGTTTCTCGGGATCAACCGCAAGACCCTGCGGATGAAGATCCGCGCCTACGACATCAAGATCGAAACCTAAAAAACCTGGGAATCCAAAAGTCATTGGAATAAACATCTTGTGGGGCAAAGTGCATCAGGGATGGGGGATTTTGCCCCATCCCTGGTAACCGCAGTGCGGGTGCAGCGATATTATTCAATGAAAACAATATATTGCATATTGGCATCCCATTTGCTCAATATGCATCATAATTAAAAGGAGGAGGTGGGCAATGGAAACAAAAAAGAAGGTGCTGATTATCGACGATGATAATGATTTCTGCATTGCGACCAAGCTCATCCTTGAAAAGGACGGTTATGAGGTGTTCATAGCGGAGGACGGCAGAGCCGGCGTCGAGATAGCCAAGAGCGTTTCCCCGGACCTGGCTATTGTGGACATGATGATGGAGACCTGGAGCGAGGGGTTCAATGTGGTGGCCAAGCTGCGGGGTTCGGATGCGACCAAGGATATCAAGCTGATCATGCTCAGCGCCGTGGATCTGCATGGTCCCTATGACGAGCCCAGCGTGCCGCCCGAGGGCGCCCCGCGCGTAGATCTGGTCCTCGCCAAACCCATCAAGGCCCCTGAACTGATCAGGTATATCGGGAATCTCGTCGGTAAGTCGGCATGACGGGAAAAGAGAAACCTGCTCTCATCCTGATCATCGATGACGAAGAGTCCATACGGGATGGGTGTAGTCAGACCCTTTCCAAATGGGGGTATCAGGTAATCACGGCAAGTGACGGGGACGAAGGTATCCGGCTTGCCAGGGAAAAGGTTCCGGAAATGGCCTTCGTTGACCTCAAGATGCCCGGCATGACCGGCATGCAGGTCATGGAGATCCTGGCCGACATCCCCGATATCGTTCTGATCGTGATTACCGGCTATGCCTCGATCATCTCGGCGGTGGAGGCCATGAAGAAGGGGGCCTACGACTATCTCCCGAAGCCGTTCATCCCCGACCAGCTGCGGGCCGTAGCCCAGCGCGGCATCGAGCACCGAACGCTCAAAATCGAGGCCAAGAAATTGAGAGAGGAAAAGGAACTCTTCCAGAAGGGCTTCATCACCTTTGTCAGCCATGAGATGCGCTCCCCACTCGTCACCGTCCTGCAGTATATCGAAACAATCAAGATGCTGGCGGAAGGATCCATGGCACCGGATATGTTGGAGATCATCGAAAGGTGCAGCGTCCGCCTCAAGAATCTGGAGGATCTCGTCTCGCATTGGCTTGACATCACCCGAATCGAGGATGGGACGTTTTCCACGCACAAGGAACCCGTCGATCTCAAGGGGGTCATTGCCGGGGCCGTCGACGATCTCATGCCCTTATGCGAGAAAAGGGGGATTGCGGTCGAGACGAGCGTGCCCCAGGATCTGCCAACCATAATGGGAGATAAGGACAGCCTTTTAAGGGTGTTGACCAACGTCATCGGCAACGCAACCAAGTATACACCCTCAGGGGGGAGCATTACCGTCAAGGCCGCGTATGACGACTACTACGTAACGGTGAGCATAGCCGATACGGGGACCGGCATACCCCCGGACAAGCTGCCTTTCATATTCGAGCCCTTCTACCGGGTGAAAGGCAAGGAAGAGCGCTATCGTGGTTCAGGTCTGGGCTTAACCTTTTGCAAGATGATCATGGACGCCCATAATGGGAAGATCGAGGTCTCATCCAAGGAAGGGGAAGGCACCAGGTTCGTCTTGAAATTTCCGCGCTGATCCAGTGGGGCGCCAGACCCGCCTAGGGCTCTTCCCAGGGTCGCGTGTTGTCGAGCAGGTAATCCGAGAGATTGTTCACCATGCATTCCCCGCAGAGGTGCACCATCTTGCGGCTCTTTAAATCCCGAACCACGAACATCTTCTGCATGTCGCACTTGCAGAGAAAACACTTGTCGGGCAGATCGTCATCGTGGAACTCATACATGCGCTCATCGCCGAATTTGCATTTCAATTTTTTCTACCCCATGGACATGATACTCACTTTTACCATAGTGTGCGTCATCCACCAAGAGGGAATTGGTGCCCGAACGTAACCCTCCCCCACAGGAAGACGGTGAAAAAATGCCGGGCGTCTGTCCGGACGCCCCTACGACTCAGTAGGCGGCTGTGCGTCTTCGTAACACCAAGATCGGCCAGGAGTTGAGCCACCTTCCGCGATGTCATGGACTCCCCCGATCCGCATGAATCGTCAGCTGATTCTCCTGCACACCCTGTCTCCCACAGGTTTCCTGGATGAGCCCGGAGGCCAATGCCGCAGATTCACACTGGGCTACCATCCACCGGCTGAAGGTATCCATGATCACGTAGAGGTTGAAATAGGCCCACGTGAAAGGCCCTTTCAAATCGATTTTCACATCAGGTATAAAGTTTCATAGCACATAGGAGGGGTGAAACGCAGCAGAACCCATCCTATCGCGATTTACGTGCGAGCATCAGATGACACTCCCATGAACCAGGTGTGCATGTCTTGACCTTTGATAACGTTCATGACCTTGTCAAACATCAAGACTTGGGGCCTCTGTCTTCAGCGCTGCCTGGAAATCGCGTATCTCCCCGTCCGTGAGGCCGGCCCTCTCGATGGAGAGCTCTCTCCTGAGATCGTCGAGGTCGTCGGGAGCACGCTCTTCAACGGCGTGGTGCGGCGGCAACTCCTCGATATAGAGCTCCGGGTCTGCTTGTGTGCCGAACATGAGACACCGGAAGAGTCGCACTGGCAGCTTGAGGGCCTGCATGAGGATGGACTTCGTCTCAGGCGGGAACGTGGGAGAGAGGATCATGATCACCGGGGGGAGCGAGAGGTCGATCTCCTCTTTGGAATAGACGCGGCAGAGGAAATCCTTATTCACTTGGAACCACCAATAGCCAGTGAGCGACCTGAGCAGGCCATCCTCCAACCGGGAACTGCTGACTGTGATGAGGAAGACGCTCTTCCTGTCGGTGGCCAGCATGTCGATGCTCCCGGTGAAGGCGTTCCCGAGGTGGTATTCCACGATCGTCAGGCCGAGTTCATCCCTGAACCAGTGAGCGCAGGTCTTGGTCATCTGCTCGTGGTCGGCAGGTACCATCGGTTTCAGGTACCGCATCATACCCCCTCTGCCGTGTGCCCGCCGGTATGATCAACAGCTTCCAGGAACCGAGAGCAGATATTGGCGATGCTGACGCCGGCTTCCGAGCGCCCTGGGACGAGCACGATCGGCCTCTTCTCCGTGATGGAGCGCTCAAGAGACTCGTCCGATACGAAGCTGCCGAGGAAGTTCACCGAGAGCCCGTGGCGATGTCTGACGAACCCTGAGAACCTGCTGAAGATGAGGTCCGCATCGTCCTTTGTTGGTGCATCATCGAGGACGAGATGGAGCTTGGATGCGCTGCTCCTTTCCAGCATGACCTTGATGTAGGCATAAGCCTGGATCAGCGGCTTCTCCCCCGTCTTCGTAAGGAGGATGTAATCGGGGATCGCCGCGCTTTCCAGGATGAAATCGAGGGAACCTGCGACGTTCACCAGGTGATACTGGCCGCTGGCATCCTCACCGGGCGTTGTCTTCCTGGGACCTTCTCCGCCGCACCATACCTCTCCCGCAGCGGCCTCGGCGATAACGATCTCGGGAAGACCGTACAGCCGGACCACAGCCTGATCCGGGCCACGGTCATCCTCCGCGAGGATCGACCCCATCAGGGATCTCACGCGGGCATCACCCGGGGGAGAGAAATCCTGTACAACGACGGGGTGGTGACGCTTGGCAAGCTCGAGGGCGAGGTTTGCTATGAGGCAGGACTGCATGAGGACAGAGCCGGGATGGCAGACCCCGACTGCTCTCATCCCCGTCGCCGGAGAAGGGGCCGCATTGCGTTGCGGATCTCTCTGAGGCATACGGGAGAGGTAATGTTGGGATACGTCCTCCAGGCCTCTCCCCAGTTTCGGTCGCTCCTTCATGATCAGTCGATCTCGATGATGGAATTTACTCCGTACTCGTTGGTGACCTTGTCGGGATTGTTGGGGTCGTTCACCCACTC
>CAYGXB010000227.1:0-5520 GCA_964353605.1 uncultured Bacteriovoracaceae bacterium | reverse complement strand
TCATGAAGCTTGCCCGGGCGGTGTTCGCCACCAACAATATCGACCACTGCGCCCGGCTCTGACACAGCGCCACCGTGGCCGGTCTGGCCGCTACATTCGGTTCCGGCGCCATGACTAACTCCATCGGCGAGTTCGATGACGCCGATCTCTTCCTCATCACGGGCAGCAACACGACCACCCAGCACCCGCTCATCGGCACCCGCATATTGAATGCCAAGGAGCGGGGCGCCAAGCTGATCGTCATTGACCCCAGGACGATCCAGCTCGCCGAGTATGCCGACGTCCACCTGCGGCAGAACGTGGGCACCGACGTCGCCGTCCTGAACGGGCTGATGAACGTCATCATCGCCGAAGGGCTCTATGACTCTCATTTCGTGGAAACGAGAACCGAGGGTTTCGACGCCCTCAAGGACGTCGTCAGCCGCTATACGCCGAAGGTGGTGAAGGCCTTAGCGGGGGTGCCGACCCGGGATCTCGAAAAGGCGGCCCGCATGTACGCCCAGGCGGACAAGGCCATGATCGCCTATGCCATGGGCATCACCCAGCACATCACGGGTACGGACAACGTGAAGACTATCGCCAACCTCGCCATGCTCACCGGCCATCTGGGGCGGCCTGCAACCGGGGTCAATCCCTTGCGCGGCCAGAACAACGTCCAGGGTGCGTGCGACATGGGCGGTCTGCCGAACGTCTTCTCCGGCTACCAGTCGGTGGCCAATGCGGAAGTACGGGCGAAATTCGAGCAGGCCTGGGGTGTGACCTTGAGCGATACGCCGGGCATGACCATTACCGAGATGATGAGCGCCGCATTGAAAGGCGATCTCAAGGCCATGTACGTCATGGGCGAGAATCCCATGCTCAGCGATGCGGATTCCAACCATGTGGAGCATGCCCTGGCGAAGCTGGAGTTCCTCGTGGTGCAGGACATCTTCCTGTCCGAGACGGCCTGTCTGGCCGACGTGGTCCTGCCGGCGGCGTCATTCGCGGAGAAGACCGGCACCTACACCAATACTGAAAGGCGGGTGCAGATGGCCCATAAGGCCATCGACCCGCCGGGCGCGGCGCGGCCCGACTGGGAGATCATCTGCGCGGTGAGCCGCCTCGCCGGGTATAATATGAACTATGGCACCCCACACGATATCATGCAGGAGATCAACGCCCTGACCCCCTCCTATGCGGGCATCACCCATGAGCGACTCGCAAAGTGCCACGGCCTGCAGTGGCCGTGCCTGAATGCGGAGCACCCGGGCACCGCCATCCTACACAGGGACAGGTTCACCAAGGGCCTCGGGACGTTCCTGCCCTGTGACTTCAAGCCCCTGGCCGAGGTGCCGAACGAGGAATACGACTTCATCCTCACCACCGGCCGCATATACTACCAATACCATACCGGCACCATGACGCGGCGGACCAGCATCCTGGAGCGGGAAGCACCCCGTGCCCTTGTCCAAATCAACCCCGAGGACGCCAGGCGACTGGACATCGAGCACAACGACCTCGTAGAGCTTGCAAGCCGGCGCGGATCGATTACGCTCAACGCCGAGGTCACGGATATGGTGCCGCGGAAGGTCCTGTTCTCGACCTTCCACTTCCACGAAGCCCCGATAAACGTGCTCACGAACCCGGCGCTCGATCCGGTCTCGAAAATTCCGGAATACAAGGGCTGCGCCGTGAAGATCAGGAGGATCGCATGAAACGTCTCAACAAGAACGATCTCCTCGCTGTGCTCAAGGGTTGGAGCAAGGCATACACCGTCATGTGCCCGACGATCAAACCGCAAGGGGACTGTGTATTCGACACCTTCGGCGAGAGCACCTTCACCCTCGACTACGGGAAGCCCTCGCTCCCGCCCAAGTCGTTCTTCCTGCCGCACAGCGAGGTGATCTTCGAGGTCATTAACGGGGCCTACAACGAGGTGACCAACAAGGAAAGGCACCTGCTCTTCGGCCTGCGCGCCTGTGACATGATGGGCTTGCTCCAGTCGCATAGCTTTATGACCAGGGACAACGATGACCCTTCTTATCGGGCGCGTCTGGAGTCTACATTGACGGTCGTGATGGCCTGCGCAGGACCACAGAACGCGACCTGTTTCTGCACCACGACCAGGAGCGGCCCGTGGGCGGCAGGCGGTTTCGATCTCCAGCTCTACGACCTGGGCGACAGCTTCCTGGTCGAGATCGGAACTGATCGCGGTGCAGGGCTTGCATCGGCAGCGACCTTCACCGATGTGGACGAGGCACAGGCCCAGGAAAGGCTTGCGGTGTTCAGGCGCAAGGCGCTTGCGGATATTCCCGAGGTGCCGGAGATCAGGGAAGCGATGACGAGGCTGATGAGCGGCGCCTCCGATGAGGTGTGGGAACATTTCGGGCGCAAGTGCATCGTCTGCGGCGGATGCGCCTTCGTCTGCCCGACCTGCACCTGCTTCAATGTCTATGACCAGGCCAGCGACAAGGACAGCGGCGTGCGGATCAAGGCCTGGGATGCCTGCCTCTATGGCGGGTTCACGCGCGAGGCCTCCAGCCACAATCCACGGCCAACCCAGGCGGCCCGTTTGCAGCGACGGCATGAGCACAAACTGCTCTACTACAATGCCACCGATATCCAGGCTGCCCTGTGCGGCTGCGTGGGATGCGGGCGGTGCTCCGATTACTGCCCGGTGCATATCGGCACGCTCGAAGTCGCACGGGCCATCGTGCAGAAACAGGACACCAGTACGGGAGGTGATCATGACCGAGAATAAACGCAAGATCCTCATTATCGACGACGACCGGGATTATGGCGACGCCCTGCGGATCGTGCTGGAGACCCAGGGCTACCGGGTCGAGCATGTCTTGAACACCAAGGATGGCCGCACATCCATTGAGAGGGAGCGGCCCGATCTTATCATTCTGGATGTCATGATGGAGAAGATGACCGACGGATTCGACCTTTGCTATGACCTCAAACATGATACCGTCTGCTGCAAAATCCCTGTCCTCATGGTGACGGCGGTGACGGACAAGACAGGGTTCAAGTTCTCGCCCGATACGGACGGCGAATACCTCCAGGCCGACGAATATGTGACCAAGCCTATCCCTGTTGCGGACCTGATCTCCCGGGTAGATAGGCTTATAAGCAAGTGCAGTATATAAAAAAGGAAAGGGAGGGGCTCCGATGGCGGAAAGGAAGAAAATACTCATTATCGACGATGATGAGGATTTCGGCAAAGCAGTGGGAATGACGCTGGAGCATCAGGGCTTCCGGGTCGAGCAAGTCCTGAACACCAAGGATGGAAAGGCCTCTATTGATAAAGAGCGGCCGGACCTCATCATCCTGGACGTCATGATGGAGCATATGACCGATGGGTTCGACCTGTCCTTTGCGCTCAAACGGGACCCGACCCTCAGCACCATCCCTATCCTCATGGTGACGGCGATCACGGATAAGACGGGGATTCCGTACTCGCTGGAGGCGGATGAGGAATATCTCAAGGTCGACGATTACATTAAAAAACCTATACCTGCTCCCGAGTTGGTCGCGCGGGTTAACAAGCTCCTCAAAAACTGCGCTAAAGATTGCGGGGAGTTACCCACCAAATTTCCATCCCACTTGTAAAGGCGATGCGGATCATGCCTTAGCCAGGTGGTATATACACCGGCCAGGCAGGCACATCGTCTAGCAACCGATGTCCCTGTCCAGGTTGGGGATCGTAATTGATTTCATACCCCCACAATGTTATAGTTGCAGGAAATGCAAAGGGATAAACCGCTCAACCTGCAGGTCCGACTGATCATCGGTTTCCTCATCGCCGCCTGCCTTACGGGTCTGGTTGCCACCGTGGTGGGGATACGGATCATCAACCGGAACTCGATCGACGAGGCGAATAAAGAGATTCAGAAGAATATCAACACAGCCAAGTTGATCTATGATCACCACCTCGAGCGGCTCTCCACCCATCTGCAGATCACAGCCCTGCGCAGTCCATTACAGACCGCGATTTATACCGGGGACATCAAGGCCATGCAGGAGCTGAAGGGGTTGGTTCGGGACGATGTGACACAGCCATCCGGCCTGGACATGCTTTCCGTGATCGATGCCAGGGGGACCGTTCTATACCGGGCCCCGAATCCGCACGTCATGGGTGACAACCTGCTCTGGGACCCGGTGGTCAGGAAATGCCTGGAGGAAAGAAAGCCGGTGGCCGCCACGTCCCTGATGCCGGTGAGTGCCATCGAGATGGAGAATCCCGCACTGGCGTCCCGGGCCCGGATTGACATAGTCAAGACGTCCCATGCAATCGAGGTCAGGGAGCCGTTCCTGACCGATGGCATGGTGTTGCGGGCGGCCTATCCCATTCTGGACAATAATAGGAACCTCCTGGGAGTCTTGGCGGGCGGAATCCTCCTGAACAGGGATTATTCCATTGTCGATATGGTCAAGGAGACCAATAACCGCAATGAGCAATACAAGGGCCACGACATGGGATATTCCACGATTTTCCTGGGCGGGGTGCGGATATCCACGAACGTCCTGACCGAGGAAAAAAAGAGGGCGGTCGGCACCCTGATCTCGAAAGCGGTGTATGAGCGGGTCATTGTCCAGAAAAGGGACTGGATCGGGAGGCGGGCCTTCGTCGTCAACGACTGGTATATCAGCGCCTACATACCCATCTACGATCTCGACCACAAGATCATCGGCATGCTCTATACGGGCATCCTGGAGGCCAAGTACCGGGACCTGAAGAACAGGACCATGTGGATATTCCTCGGCATCACCTCGCTGGGCATGATCGTGGCCTTTTTCATCTCCTTTACCATGGGGCATACCATCATCCGGAGGATTCGCGTGCTGAAGCAGGCGACCGAGGCTATTGCCGCCGGCGATCTCAATTATCAGCTCCCGCCGGGGAAGTCCTCCGGCTTCGATATGCTCGATGCCGCGTTCAACAACATGGCCAAATCCCTGAAGGACCGCGACGAGCGGTTGCAGAAGGCCTTCTCCCAGATCACGAGCGCGGAAAGGCTGGCGGCGCTGGGCCAGATGGCCGCCGGGGTCGCGCATGAGATCAACAACCCCCTGGGCGGCATCCTCCTCTACTCCAACCTCGTCCTAGAGGACATGGACAAGGACGATCCCAAGCGGGAGAATATGGAGAAGATCGTCTACCAGACCAATCGGTGTAAAGTGATCGTCCTTAACCTCCTCGATTTCGCCCGCACCCCGACCGGCGAGATGCTGCCGGTCGATATCAACAAGGTCATTCTCAACGCACTGGGCCTCGTCAAGGATCAATCCATGTTCTTCGGCATCGAGATCGTTACGGCGTTCGCCGACGACCTCCCCGAGATCAAGGGCGACCATTCACGGCTCGAGGAGGTGTTCCTGAACCTGTTCATCAATGCCGCGGACGCCATGGATGGCAAGGGAAGGCTCACCATAAGTACAGTCAATACAAGCAACAATCAAATAAAGATCATCATTACGGACTCCGGCAAGGGCATAGACAAGACCTACCTCCCCCATATCTTCGAGCCTTTCTTC
>CAYGXB010000226.1:0-5531 GCA_964353605.1 uncultured Bacteriovoracaceae bacterium | reverse complement strand
ACTTGGCCTGTTCCCACCTACCCTGGGCAAGCTCACCACCCGGCACTCTGGTATTATCCTCAAGGCCGATCCTTACATGTCCCCCGGTAAGAGCACTCATAACCGCAGCTGGGAATTGATTCGGCCCGACTCCGCAGACGCCAAAGGTTGCTCCTTCAGGCAGCAGGTTCATCATGGTTAAATGAAGAATAGGGTTAAAGGAGATTCCACCAAAGGCGCCGTACACGAACTGGAAATGCAAAGGTTCGATAAAGAGATCTTTCTGTTTACGCAGGAGCAGGATATTGTAGATACCGGCCGGGTCGTATACTTCCAGCTCCGGCTTCACTGTGTTCTGCTTTATGATTTTTGCAAAGTCCGCGATCATCGAGAGGGTGTTCTCAAACGTGTATTCAAAAAATATCTCACCGGTTTTATGATCAGCCAGACCATCGTTCATAGTAGCTGTATTCAGGCTGGCAATATCGGGTTTGAGTTCAATCACTGGTGCTATTCTCTGCTCATGGGTGAGATTTGCCGTAATGGCAGTACTCAAATTGATTATGAGCTCGGGACTTCGCGCACGGATAGCTGCAACAGTTGCCCGTATGATGTCAAGATCCGGGGTTGCAAATCCTGTCTCCGGATCACGAGCATGAATATGGACAATGCTGACACCGTGTTTCATACATTTTTCACATTCCTCTGCAAATTCTTCCGGGTGGTAGGGCACGTTAGGATTGTTCGGTTTGAATGTAGCCCCGCCGGAAAGAGCCGCAGTGATGATTAACTTCTCTCTTTTCGCCATTTGGATCTCCTTGTAATTTTTTTTCTCCTTGATTACTTTGCCATATGTCTGAAAACATCAATTATCTCAATCCATAGCAATATTCCGATCCCAGCCAGTTTATCAGTCACATCAACCGGACTCCGCAGATCCTTCTAGGATAGCAATAAGTTTTCCACCCATGTATACATTGACCCCTTGCTAACTCCGCCGGACTTCATCCATGATACGCCTTCCCGTAGCTTGCTGTTATGCTTACCAAGTTCCAGTAATCACTTTTGCCAGGGCCCATTTCCACTTTTTATACGGTGGAAGAATCGCTTGACTTAATAACTCAGTCCATGTCCCTTGGCGTATTACGCTCTTTCGATGGCTAAACGTCTCGAAACTCAAACGTCCATGGTAGGCGCCCATGCCACTTGCACCTACGCCACCAAACGGGATTCCAGGTGTTGCCGAATGCAGGTTCGCTGTGTTTATATCGACACCCCCAGCAGTAGTTCTTTCGAGTATCATTCTCTCTTCCTGCCGGTTCTCCGTAAAAATACAATGTGCTAATGGCTTCTGCCTCTCATTTACGAAAGCGATAGCTGTTTCGACGTCTGGTACACTTATAACCGGCAGAATCGGCCCGAAAATCTCCTCCTGCATAATAGGACTGTCTGGTGATACATTCCTCAAAACCGTTGGTGCGATATACAAATCGCTCGGATCCGTTTGTCCACCGATAAAGACTTCCTGCCCTTCCAGCAAAGACACAAGACGCTTGAAGTGGCGCTCGTTCACAATGCGTCCGTAATCCTCACTCTTTTGTGGGTCAGCACCGTAGAATGCCTTGATAGTTTTCCGCAAACACTCCAAAAAGGCGTCTTCAATTGACTTTTCGACCAGTACATAGTCCGGTGCAGTGCACGTTTGTCCGTTATTATAGAATTTTCCCCAAGCGAGCCGGCGACAGGATACATCAAACTTTGCATGTTTCGTAACAAAGCATGGGCATTTCCCGCCGAGCTCCAGGGTCACTGGAGTCAGATTACGGGCTGCAGCTTCAAGGATTATACGACCCACTCTTCCATTGCCGGTGTAGAATATATAATCGAAATGTTGGGCAAGCAGAGCTGTAGTTTCAGGTACACCCCCTTCAACTACAGCAATCGCATCTGTGTCTAGGTATTGGGGTACATATTTTGTCAAGAGCGCTGAAGTGTGGGGCGCTAGCTCCGATGGTTTGAGAACAACACAATTGCCAGCACCAATAGCACCTACTGCAGGATTTAAAATCAACTCCAACGGGTAGTTCCAAGGCGCTATGACAAGTGTAACACCAAGAGGATCAAGCATGGTCCAGGCTTTTGAAGGAAAGAAGCCGATATTTGACTTCAACGGGCGAGGTTTTACCCATTTTTTAATCCCCTTGATTGCTTCTCCTATTTCGTTTTGTGCACAAAAAACGTCACCGGTCCATGCCTCGTACAATGGCCGCCCGCTATCGCTGTTAAGTGCTTTTATAAACTCCATGTTGTGATCCCGCAGCATCGATCTCATTGCCTCGAGTTGGTCTATTCGCCAGGAAAGAGGGCGTGTTTTCCCTGTGTTGAAGGTGGCACGCAAGTGCTTCACTAAAGCTTCAATATCCTTATTTGACATTTTACCTGGCGCAGCCTGCTGTTCGGAATTAATACTACTTCTTCTATCCATACATTTTTCCCCCTTTATCTAGACTTTTTTGAAATCCTCATTTTAAAATTCCTGCAACAATTTTTTAAGGTTTCTATATTGTATTTATTAGCATCTCATTGCACACTGTTCAAAACTACTTTCTCAGGCTACGAAAAACATCAATTATCTCAATACATGGCAGTATTCCGATCCCGGCCAAATTATCACTCACATCCACCGGCTCAGCAACACCTTCCAGAATGCTATTCAGTTTTCCACCCATGTATACGTTGACCTCTTGTTTTCTCAGCCGCGCTTCATTCATGAGACGTTTTCCCCAGTCCCAGCAAAGACCATTATGGGTAGATATAACTATGTTCGGCGTGCCTTCATTGGCAGCCGCATCTAAAACATCCTCTGCATCAAGATCGACTCCGATATTTATCACTTTTGCGCCTAATTCTTTGAAGATCTTTTCTAGCATGTAGAGACCAAACTGATGCGTATCCGTTGATCCAACGATGATTGCCTTATTCCGTACCGCATCGCCGAGACCCTCGGATTTAATCTGCTCGATCATCGCAACCGCCTTAGGAATCCACATCTTGAAAAGATCCATGGTTGCAATCGGTACAATTCCACGCAACATGGATGAGTCTCGTTCGCCGGGATGGAACATCTCCTCCAGCTTCGCTCCACCCAAACGTCTTACAGCCAGAAGCATCTGCAGCGGGTCTTTAATATCAATCCCCATCTCCGAAAAACCATTGAGCATATTTTTAAAGAATTTGCGGCCGTTCTCCGCAAGGATTTTGCTAAGCTTCATCACCTCGGTATCATCGATCATTCTGAATTCTTTTAATTCATGAATTTTTTTCATTGCCATGCCGCAAGCAAGACATACATCGATCATCTCATTTATCGTAGGAACCCGTATGGCCTCCATGACGGGTTTGGGATTATAGGCGGCACCGGTTATGTACTTCTGTTCAAAATAGGCATAGGGTATGAAATCGGCCATGGAAATTCCCCAGTTAGCGTTGGGGTCGTCTATTTGGTCCAATGTATTCCCCTCAATATGACCCACCGATGATTCAGATTTTTCATAATCATGTAATACTTCATGGATTGCCATCCACACTGCCATCTTATTGGGAATATTACTCATCAAACCGCCCAAACCGGTGGAATAGCGGGCGCCGCAGAGTATTTCACATACATACTGCTCGAAAAGGACATAGCCAACGGCGGATGCATAGTCGATCATCGATGCCGGGGGGCCGTCTTCCACGTAACTACCTATGGTAGCACCAGCATCCCACTTGCTCTTCATAATACCCAGGCCCTTGACAACTTCGGCCACATGGGCAACATCATCGTTCCAATACGGATAATCCCAGATATATTGGGAAAATGTACCGATATATGGTAAACCAGCTTTCAGACAGTTCGTGGTGTTGAAGACCGAATTGGGCGCCCCGAGCATATGATCTGCAAATACCGGCAGGATCGGGCAGGCATCAATAATCCGTTCATAATCTTCTGGGGTTTCAACTACAAAACTCGTGCCCTTGGGAACACCTTTTCGCTTCTCTACTGGCAAGCCGTTCAACATATTGCTGGTGACAATGATAATCCCGATATCCACACCTCTTTTCAGGCAAGTACTGTAGATCTCTTTCAAGGCATCCACCTGCTCATCTAAAGTACTCACACCAGTCTGGGGCAATAATACAAGTTCGCCATTCATGTATTTCTTCATTGCCCAGTCCGTAAAGCTGCAGTTCCTTTCCTTGACGAAGCGTGGAATCCCAACCTCAAAGCTGTTCCCGATCTTTTCACCTTCCCGTAAGAGATCCATGCCTTTGGGAAGATCTTTTGGGATTAGCTCAGACATATTGACCTCCTTATTATTCTGATTGTCTTTTACCCTACAAGTATCTTGCGGCTAAGAACTGATTCTATTCCCTTAATCCCAGTTGATAAATCGACATGTAGTATTTTATTCATGTAGCCGGAAGTCATTGTTCATTTTCCTTGTTTCCTTCTTTCAAGATTGTCTCAATCTCAAGTCATAAGATTTTCTTTTCTCCGGGTAATGCATTATTCAGGAATTATCAGTCCCTCCATACTCTGTATCGTTTTAATGTTTTTCTGATTCCGGCATTGTCGTAGGCTTGTTCATTCTAATCTGAGGTTCTTTGATCGCAATGGAGAGGAAAAAAGCAATGATCAGCACAATTACGACAAATACAATCGACCAGAAAAAATTTCCGGTCAATGATCGAATGTGCTCCATCAATGGTACAACTACCAGGGTAAAGATGTTGCCAACTAACATCAACCAGGCAACGGAAATGCCGGCATACTTTTCACCTGTATATTCAACCGATAAAGTCAGTAAAATAGGCGCAGCGGAGATTAGAAAAAATCCTGTTAGGAATGTATTAGCAAAGCTGGCTTTAAATCCCGCATGGAACAGGAGGAATCCTGTAGCCAATGTGCCAAAACCGATCCCAATCAGAAGAAAAGGCCTCCGAAGCATCATCTTGTCCGATAGCACCGGCATTGCCACACACCCTATCATTCCGCCAAGAATTAATGCACCTGAAACGTATCCAACATCGGCAAATGCAATATGGTGATATTCAATCAGAATCTTTTCAAGCCAGGTAATCAGACCATTCAAAGCACCTAATCCAATCAAATAAATAATGCTGATGATTAGAAAGTCACGGTGCCGCAGAATATGCTTGAGGTCATGAAATTGCGTGATATCCCCTGTCTGTACGACAACCTCCTGCCGTCTTGGGGATGTCGGTGGCTGGTTTTTTACAAAGACCAAAAAGAGCACGATCCCAAGGATACCCATGATACAGAATGTAAAGAGCATGACATGATACCCAAGAGCGTTGGTCAAAAGCGGAGTGACACCTAAGCCGATAAGCATGCCGATGAATAACGACAACGTGCCCAAACTCACTGCTGTGGCTTCTTCGTTTTCAGGGAACCAGGTAACAGCTACTTTAGTGACACTGTTAACTAAAAAAGGTGTTCCAACCCCCATGCCGAACTGCGCAATGAAAAGGATCAGGTATGATTCGGG
>CAYGXB010000225.1:0-5542 GCA_964353605.1 uncultured Bacteriovoracaceae bacterium | reverse complement strand
GCCAACGCGCTGGTGGATGACGCTTTGGCCAAGGGATCATGGCTGGTCTATCTGGCGACCTGCTCAGCGCCATTGCCAAGTTCGGGAGGAATATCGGCATGGCGTTCCAGGTGGTGGATGATATCATCAACCTTGTCCCCGACACGCATGACGACAAGGATGCCTTCAACGACATCGCCGAGCGCAAGTCAACCCTTCCTCTCATCCATCTCTTCCAGGACAAACCCGAGCTCTTAGAACGTCTCAAGAAGACCTCGAAGCCGCAGGAATGGCAGACGATGATCATCCCTAACCTGAGTCCCGATATCCTGAAGAAGAGCCGGGAAATTGCGGCAGAGTACCTCGGCAAAGCGCTCGACACCCTCTATGGCAAGAGCTTCTTCACGGAAAGCCTCAGCAAAATCCCATCCCTTGTGCTGGCGCCGATCGATGCCAGATTTTAGCCCATCCCGGGCCATCTCCCTATTGATTTCTTCCCCCGCCAATACTACGAATAAAAATAGGAGTTAGGCGTGGAATATAAGGATTACTATAAGATATTAGGGATTGAAAGGAACGCGAGCCAGGAAGAGATCAAGAAGACTTACCGGAAACTGGCGCGCAAATGCCACCCCGATGCATGCAAGGACGATCCAACCGCCGAACAGCGCTTCAAGGAGATCAATGAGGCCAATGAGGTACTGAGCGATCCGGAGAAGAGGAGCCGTTATGATGCGCTCGGGAGTTCCTGGCAGCCGGGTCAGGATTTTACGCCGCCCCCCGGTTTCGAGCATATCTTCGGTTTTGGTTCTAAAGGTGGACGGAGGACTGGTCGGACCTTCACCTTTGACTTGGGTGGGTCCACAGGACGCGGTGGCGGTGGGTTCTCCGACTTCTTCGAGACGCTCTTCGGCGGCATGGGTGACATGGGCGGTATGGGCATGGGCGAGCAGGACATGTTCAGGGCTACGCCGCAAGGGAGCGACTTAGAGACCGAGATCACGATACGCCTCGAGGATGCCCACAAAGGTGCCACCAAGGAGATCATGCTCCAGGGTTCCGGCGGCACGAAGCGGTTGAACGTCAAGATCCCCCCAGGGGCATATGACGGGATGAAGATCCGGCTCTCCAGACAGGGGAAGAAGGGGCCTGGCGGAGCCGGCGATCTGTATCTGAAGATCAGGATCGCCCCCGATCCCCGGTATAAACTCGAAGGGTCGGATATCGTCATGGATATCCCCCTTGCACCCTGGGACGCAGCCCTCGGCATAACCAAGGAGATCGAAATTCTGGACGGAAAGGTGAACCTCAAAGTACCATCAGGGGTCTCGTCCGGCCAGCGGCTGCGATTGAAGGGGCAGGGCCTGGCTCACCAGGGAGACCTCTTGGCTCAGATCAAGATCGTCATGCCGAAGGAACTGACCCCTGAGCAGAAGAGGCTCTTCAGGGAACTCAAACAGATATCCAGCTCGAATCCCTAGGGTAATCCGCTTTAAGGCAGGGGAATCGCTCTGCGATATTATTTCAATACCTTGAGGGTTGATTTCCCTTCCAGCCTGCAGTAGGGTTTTATGTCCTTGAGCCTCTTCTCTCCGATCCCCTTGACCTTCAAGAGATCATCGACCGATTGGAAGGGTCCGTTGACTTTTCGGTACTCCACGATGTTCTTAGCGGTGGCTTCACCTATGCCTGGCAGCATCTGGAACTCTTCTATGGTGGCGGTGTTGATGTTGAGAAAACCCTCGAGCTTTGGCGCTTGCTTTGGCGCCGTTTTCGGCTCCGCAGCGTATGCTGCGCCCCCCAGAACTAACCCCACGCAAACGATTAAGGAACAGATGAGGAATGATCTCTTCATACCCAACCTCCTTTTAAGGTATTTTATCTTCGAGGTACGGGCGTCGCTGATAAGGAGATTAACATAAGGCTGTCAAGAGAAAAGTCAAGACCATGATCAGATTGCCTTGGAGTGACGGGCTACTCCTCTTTTGGGGAGTATAGGGGGGTGTTTAATGCATCAGCGCCGGGAAGGTACCTTCCGAAAGCTTTGAAGCGAGACCCATGCAGTAACTCCCGGCCCACACCATCATGCCCGCCTCCTGAAGGAGGCCGCACTTACCTGCTTCCGTGTCAACTTCGGCGTATCCCTGCATGGTGGGCAGGAGGCAGAGCTCCATGAGGCCTTGCAGACTATCATTGAGAAAGGGCATAGCTTTGATACCGTGGTCGGTATCCCTGTATAGCTTCATCCGCGTGCCCGGCTAGTACGAGCGGTTTAGAGGACTCAACCAGGAAGAAATGTTTACCTTGCCTTCTTTGCGCGCTCGGGGGGGAAGAGGAGGGCTTGCGAAAGAGGGTGGATAAAGATATAATGGCACAATATACGCTCCTCCTGGATGAGAAGAGTTGTGTTTCCCAACATGATCTTTTACTATGCCGAGGTGATTCAGGGAGAATATATGCCCCTGCGGGCTTGGCTTGCCTTGGCTCAGGAGGCAGGTAAAGGTTACGCAGCAGAGGAATGCCTGAGATGAGAACTCGTCGCATCACCCGTGGGCCAGGCGTCAAAAATTGGCGAGGAGGAGGAGAGATGGGCAAGGTAAATGATGCGCTGGCGTGCTTTGGGCAGGGATTCAATTGTTCCCAGGCCGTGCTGTCAGTTTTTGCCGAGGACTTTGGCCTTGAGCATGAGATGGCGCTGCGAGTCGCCGGAGGATTTGGCGGTGGAATGAGGATGGGTGAGGTATGCGGAGCCGTAACCGGGGCATTCATGGTGATAGGGCTGAAGTATGGCAAGATGAGGCCCGAGGATGATGAGGCTCGGAAACAAACCTATCGTATCGTACGGGAATTCGCCGACAAGATGAAGGCTAAACATGGCTCGATCCTCTGCCGGGAGCTGATCGGATGCGATCTCAGCACCAAGGACGGTTACACCCAGGCAATCGAGAAAGAGGTTTTTGTCACACTCTGCCCCGGGTTCGTAAAAGATGCCGTAGAGATCCTCGAGGCGATCCTCTAAAGGGGCACAGTATGGAATGTCCGCACTGTTCGAATTCCCTGGTAACCCTTGAGTTTTCTCGGATCGAGGTCGATTATTGTTATGAATGCAAGGGCATCTGGCTTGATTCCGGAGAGCTGGAATATCTTTTTGCCCTGGAAGGGCGGGATGACCGCTACGTAAGGACGATGGAAGCGGCAAACGTACGGGAAAAGGGCAAGCGCTGCCCGTTATGCCGCAAGGTGATGGAGAAGATATTTATCGGGGTTTCGGAAAAGGTATTGCTCGATCGCTGTAAGGTGCATGGGCTCTGGTTTGATCGCGGGGAGTTGAAAAAGCTCCTGGCATCCAGTTGCGCGGAGGGGAGGGAAAGCCCTCTGGTACGGTTGCTGGATGAGATGTTTGCTGCACAAAAAAGTGATGGGAGGTGTCTATGACGGCGGGAACCATCGTGCTCATCGTTATTTTAGTTTTGGTCATCGCAGGCGTGCTCTATCTCATCGGTATTTTCAATGCGCTCGTCCGGCTTCGCAACCAGGTGAAGAACGCCTGGAGTCAGATCGATGTCCAGCTCAAGCGGCGGCATGACCTGATCCCCAATCTGGTGGAGACAACCAAGGGATACATGAAGCATGAACGGGAGACCTTTGAGACGATCACCAAGGCCAGGGCCGAGGCTACCGGGGCCAAGACCGTCCCGGATATCGCCAAGGCCGAAGCCCGGCTCACGGAGGCTATAACGCGCTTCATGGCCGTGGCGGAAAACTACCCCGAGCTCAAGGCCAATCAAAATTTTCTCGCGCTGCAGGAGGAGCTCACCTCAACCGAGAACAAGATCGCCTTTGCCCGCCAGGCCTATAATGATGCGGTCCTGTTCCTGAACAACAAGGTGGAGATGTTCCCCTCAAGTATCGTCGCCGGCATGTTCAACTTCAGGCAAGAGGTCTTCTTCGAGCTGGAGGACAAGGCTGAGAAAGTACTTCCCAAGGTGAGCTTCAGCTGAAGCCTATGTTTTGGCAGATCATAGCCGCCAACAAGCGCAAGACCGTGCTTCTCATCCTGCTGATGGGAGCGATCCTTGCCGCTTTAGGCTTCTTCGTCGGCGAGGCCATCGCACAGTGGTCTGTATATAGCGCCTTTGAGATGGCGCGAGAGGCGGAACAGATAGAGCCAGCCTATCAGGTCGGGATGATCGGGTTGGGGGTGGCCCTCATCATCTGGCTGGCCTTGCTGCTCGTGAGCCTCTTCGGATCGGACCAGCTCTTCCTGAGCGTGGCCGGGGCGCGCGAGATTACTCGGGAGATGTATCCTCAGCTGTATAATGTAGTGGAGGAGATGAAGATCGCCGGTTCTCTGCCGAAGATACCCAAGATCTACATCGTCGATGATCCTGCCCCCAATGCCTTTGCCCTGGGCAAGTCGCCTGAGAAAAGCATGGTCTGTGTGACTGCCGGACTGCTGGCCATGTGCAACCGGGATGAGCTCCAGGGCGTAGTGGCGCATGAGATCGGCCATATCCTCAACCGCGATGTTCTCTACCTTACCGTGGCAGCCACCATGCTCGGGGCGATCACGTTCATCGCCGATGCCTTCTGGCGCACGCTGCGCTATGCCCCGGCCGGTCGCTACCGGTCGTCGCGTTCTGGGAAGGGAGGAGTGGCAGCCCTGTTGATCATGTTCATCGCCCTGTTCCTCTTGATCCTGAGCCCGATCCTTTCGCGGATTCTCTATTTCTCGATATCGCGACGGCGCGAGTACCTCGCCGATGCGACGAGCGCACGCCTCACCCGTTATCCCGAAGGTTTGGCATCCGCCCTGGAAAAGATCATGCAGGCCCCTGCCAAGCTCTCCACCGCCCCGGCGGCAACAGCCCCGTTTTATATTGTAAATCCTTATAAGCAGGATCTTTCTGGCGGAATGTTCGCCACCCATCCTCCCCTTGAACAGAGAATCACTATCTTGCGTTCGATGACCATGGGTGCTGGGTTTGCGGATTATGTCAAGGCCTATTGGACCATCACGCACACCCATAAACCCTTGATATCCGCTGCGGACCTGCAACTGGGGGAAAAGGTGGAAGTGAGGCAACCTTCCTCAGCGGGGACGGCTGTAACACCTTCTGCCGCGGTGAAAAAAGCGGGGGATATCATACGGGCGATGAACAACTTCGCCTTCATCAACTGTGCGTGCGGGATGAAACTCAAGGTGCCGCCCGAATTCACAAAGCGGGAGATCAATTGCCCCCGCTGCAATCGCCTTCACAAGATTCCGGCGTCAGACCAGAACACCATTGCGGCCACGCTGGCCGCATCAGCCGCGCTCTCCCAGCCGGAACGAAATGAGCCATCTCAGGAGGTCCCTGCAGGGATGACAAAGCCATCGCAGCCCCAGGTTGAGAAGAGAAACCCCGGTGCGTGGCAGAATTTTGTGTGCCAGTTATGTGGTAACGCGATTCAGATATCCCCTGCCTTTGGGCTAAAAGAGGTGAAGTGCAGCAAATGTAATCAGAGGATCGTCTTTGAGTGATTTACCCTGGCAGAGGAGATCTTCACCAGAAGATTAGGG
>CAYGXB010000224.1:0-5563 GCA_964353605.1 uncultured Bacteriovoracaceae bacterium | reverse complement strand
ATTATTTGTATGATTGATAGATTCTTCTATCCCGGTGTCGCTTTGGCCGGGGCATTCCCATCCACATCGGTCTTAATGAGTTAGGCATCATACTCGCCAGCACCAAATGAAAAAGTTCCTCCGGCCAGGATGTACCCACCGTCGATCACCTGATCGAAAGGCTCCCGTCTATGGCGGTAGGCCCTGCAGGCCTTTGATTACGAGGACGTGGGCAGATCTTTCGATCTTGCAGGTGTGTCAGTCGCCAAATGCCCCGATCGTTCCAGCCTAACATTCGTGCTCGGAAACAAGCTTATCGACCGTTGCCTTGTCCGGCTTTCCGGTCAAATGAAGATCGTGCTTCCTCTGAAAGTTCCTGAGCGCAGCGACTGTTCCCGGACCGAGCACACCTTCTGCATCGCCGCAGGGAAATCCCAGGTTATTGAGGCGCGACTGGAGGCCGCTGATCTCATCCGGAGGGTCCATACAACCCAGTTGGAGATGATGTTCCTCTTCGCTTTCTCCGACGAAGAGATCCCCTTGCCTGGCATCGGGAGGGATCGGGACGATGAGCCATCCATCCGAGTCCGTCTCTTTCTCGATCGCAAGCCCGTCGATTATAAGGACGCACCTCGTTTTCACGCAAGGCTCATCATCATTCATCAAGCGGATTCGAAGTTTGGACGGTACTCCTTTTCTCCGAAAGCGATGTTTGCTCTCTGTGGCACCATCGACCCATTTAAGAGCCTTCTCCCGAACATATACCGTGTCATCCGGCATAAGCACATTCGAATCGGACCGCTTCGCCTTCAGGTTTATGTTCTTGGGATCATCCCATATTGACTGCCAGAACATCCCGTATCTCATCGCAATGCTTTCGATGCATTCCCCTTGACGGACCTTGTGATTCGGCATCGTTCCGCCTCTCTCTCGCATCATTTGTATTTGGCTAAGCCCGCAATGATCCGGACGACTGTCTGCAAAGAAGGGCTCTCACCGCTTGTATAGAGAAGGGGGACGGCATACGGAAGTTTTTTCACGTATCCTTTCCAATCAAGCGATTCCCATCCCTGGTCGTAGAAGAGCTGCAAGACCTGGAACTGGTTCGGAAGACTCCTGTTTACCTGGACCATCGCTGCGTATCCCCGGTGGGTGTGGCCTGTAATTATCATAGAGTATGGCCTCTTTCCTTCCTTGAATATTCGTTGCTTGTTCACGTCTGCAGCGTTTCCCAGGAACAACGGCCTTCGGGAGCTCTCAATGCTCTTGATTGGATCCCCGATTTTCTTAAGCTCGGCGAGCACGTTTAACCCCGTGAAGAAGGTTCCTGAATTGATCGCTTGAGGGGAATTTTTCGGATCCTTCAAGTGACCGTGCTCGATCCAGAGACAATCGTTTACACCGAATTTCTTCGGAGCGACTTTTGAAATGAAGCTATCATGGTTCCCCCCAACATACTGCCAGTCGCCCAGACATCCGCTATTCAAAAAACCTTTGTCCTTGAAGATTCCCCAATCTTGTCCCCGGACGTCCTTCTTTGTGTGAGCCTTTTTGATTTCCGTTTCCATTTTTTGCCAAATCGGGATAAGACCGGATGTGTCCCACTTGTTTTTTTCTAGCATATCAAGATCAGCAGTGGGAAAAACCGTATCTAAGCCTCTGGCCTTTACGACCTGTTCGAGAAGCTTCTGCCATTTCTTGATGACGTCCCTCTGGACGCCGATGTCCGAAGTCTTATCAAGGTACTTGGAATCCCTTGCGAATAGAAGAAACAGCGCTGATTCCCACAACTCGAAGAGATCGCCAACCTGAATGATTCTGACGAGTGCGCCTGTATCCTCGCTGAATTGCGACCAATAGTCAAAGATGCCGGACAAGTAGCCCATCAAGGAGTCCCCGCCTTTCCACGGCTCTATGAAGTTGTCGACAGAGAGGCCAGGGAAAAGGTGGAGATGGAGGTCAGGGATGATGACCAAGACGTCGTTGTCGGTCAGTGGCGTCGGAATGGGCGGCGTGTAGGAATAGGATTTGATGGAATTGTCGGTCGGAACGATCAGCGAGCCCGGAGAACTGATCGACCGGTCACGGTTAAAATATCCATAGAACAAGAGATTCCCGCCCAATTCCTTATGATATTTCTCCCAGAACTTCCTGACGATCCCCCCGGGCTTCATGGTCCGGGAGGTCTTGAGTTGGCCTTTGTCGGCTTGCAGATCCCAGAGGGCCACTTCTTCTGGAGCAACGATCCCAAATGCTGCGTGACCCTTAAGACCCAATGTCTGGGGCGACGACCAGGCTCCCACGTCAAGATAAAGGAAGTTGGCCGAATCTTTCCGTCGGGACAAAACATTCCCGGCGGTTCCCCCGCCCCCCTTCGCAACCCGCTTGGGGGCCTTTTCGTCATCGATGGGGTCGGCGATCGGGAGATAGATAAAGAGTTGCTCCTGCGAAGCATCGAGCGAGAACACGTCGGCCGGAAGAAGAAGGAAGATTGCGTCCTCGGAGGTCAGGTTTCCTTCTTTGTAATCTTCGATAGTCGCGCGCGCCCCTGCATCAATGGTGTCAGGTTTCTTGGTAAGCCTGTAACGGAGAACACCTTCGATGTGTGAGTAGAGCCATTGGTTTTGGTCATGCTTCAGTGTTTTAAATGCATATCCGCTTGTTACGAAGAATGTGCTGTCCTTTACAGAGATTCCGGGGTAGTAGAAATTACATAAGAAGTGTAAGAGGCTTCTCTGCGGATTCGGGTTGTCTTTCGAAACCTCCACCATTTTGACGGGGCAATAAACGACCTTGTCCTTGTCAATGAGGCTGTTCCGGTCTACCGCCAGTTTTGACCAGCGCCTCATGGCATCACGATGGACCTTATACATCTTGACTGGATCCATAGACTTCTCAATCTACCCTGGATCATGCTTTAAAAAGAACTTGCTTTGGAGTGGGTTAAATATATGATAAAAGAGAATGTTCTGTCAATGGAAATTGGATGATAACGTAAAATATTTTTCGCACTTCCTGATTTGTGATTGAAAAGGGTCCTCGCTTCGGTGAGAGAAATTAGCCGCATAATGGGTATTGATTTTGAAGGATCACTACATCCGGACATTTCCTCGTGTCGTCACATGATAGACAGCGCCAAGGTATTCCATTTGTCACACAATATCATATTGCGGGACCCGGCCACACCGTTCTGATCCCACCATTCGTATTCTTACTTAGTATGCCTTTTATGTAATTGCCTATACCTCGTTATGACCTGTTTGTTTTTTTCTATCTAAAATTTCTGCGCCATAAAAATATACAAACCCAGTATTCGGATTAGCATCTGTTGGACGTGTTATCTTAAATAGTATATTTTCTTCAATATCATTTTGTTTTATAGTAACTGTTTTCACATCATCTAGTGGTAAAATATCATTGTATAAAAAACCTATACTCGTCTCTCCCATATCTTGTATGCGTGCTTCCATATTGTCAATCATGCCCAGGATATCATTACATTCTCTGAGGTCTCTTCTTTTCTCCATCCCCATTGTTTTCTTAAATTCATGAAATAGTTTCATCCTAATTTCAGTATCATTTATTAATCTATTTTGTTTGCAATCTGGTGAGCACATATCTGATTTGCAGTAAGGACAAATAAATCTTTGACTTTGGGTCTCAAAATATCGGTTTAATGAAAGTTCAGAAAGGGTTATGTCTTTGCAAATTCTATCAGGGATTTTTTCTTCACTAAGGAAACAATAATGATGTGGATAGGTAGATCGAAAAATGCAATTAACCTTGTCAATCAAAGACATAATCCATGAAATAACATCGGAAATCTCATTTCTCAAATCATTGTTTAGGCTTTCTAAATAATTTTTGTGATTACCTTTCCCCTCCCCCCCTAACGATTGAATATTATTAAACGATAATAATAAGTTAGCAACATCGCCAACCTCTTCTAGAAAATGAAAACATAAAGAGGAAATTGTTGGATCGTAATGCACTCCTCTATAAATACCATTAAACATATTGAATAAATTCTCGACGTTATAAGAATAAATCTTGTCCTTGATGTTGTTTTCCCAAGCATGGTGTGTCTGTATACGTATGGACATATTCTCAGCAATTTTTAAATTTTCATTTCTTGTTTCTCTTTCATATCTTAATGAAGGACATATACAAGGATTTTGGGCACAAATCGAACAAACATCTGGATACTTCCTCAACACCCATTCAGTTAAATAAATATTGCAATTGTTATCTGGGCGAAGATCTATGCCTTCATTTTGAACATCAGCGGCATTTATTGAATATTTTGCGACAAAACATAGTAGTCTGCAAAAAACATCTGGTATTTTATCAATAGCTTTTTTATATTCTTCTCTTCTAATATATTCTGCAATTGTACTACTTTCTTCAATTACCTCAAGCCATAGGGATGATGCATTTCTATCAGCATCAGCATTTCTGTAAATGTCACCAAATATTCTCACCCAATCCTCTAGCATATATGTGCTAACTTCATCTAACTTGGAATTGTTTGTCATAGATTCCCCTCCTTAAATTTATTTAGTTAGGGGTCTCGTGATGGAAGCTGCAAGATGCGTTACTATATTACTAAATTATATATAGAGGAGTAGCAGGATAATGTCAAGTGGATAATTTAGTGACCGCTCCCTAGACTGCACCAGCGATATATGGTAGATAACATTCTTTACACGGTAAGCTCAGGATGATACCTTCAAACCCTGACAGAGAGGAACCACGCATGATAATGCACTATGCCCCGGTGGAGAATCCCAGGCCTTCCGGCGCGGAAAAACTCACTGGTGGGGACGATACCTACCACATACATGTCGGGGATTACCGCATCCTGTACGAAATTCACGATACCGACCTCATGGTTCTCGTGATCGAAGCAGGCCACCGTCGCGAGGTGTACCGGAATTACAAGCGAGCTGGCAAGAAGAGATACTGATAGGTATTTCATACCAATTTGCATTCAAAATGTGACCCCCTCACCCCCTAAAACCAGGAGGAGAGGGGGGCCTTGGATATATGGCGCATGTTTGAATACAACTTCGTATGAGTGGAGGTGCTTAAGATGCAGGTGATCTTCAAATTGTTCAAGGGCATTCTTTATGCGAAGGGCATAAAACTGGGCACCCTGGACGGTTATGAACGTCTGGTCGCCGCCATTTTCGGGACACCGGACCGGGTCCCGGTGCTCCTGCAGCCTTACATTTACGCCATGCATCTCCATGGCCTCTCCAGCCAAAAATTCTTCCGCGAGCCTATCCCTTTTATTCACGCTTCTTACAATACCGTGCGATATTTCGGTGTGGATGCCTGGTCGCCAGTATTCGACTTTTACAACATCGAGGCGGAGGCGCTGGGACAGCAATTCATCTGGGGAGTACAGATGGAGCCCGCGGTCAATAAAGGTAACTTCCTGATCAAAGAGAAGGGGGATCTGGCAAAACTACGGCCGCCCAAGCCGGGCGAAAGCGGCCGTATGCCTTTCGTCCTGGAATCCTATCGGCTCTATCATGAGATCATGAAGATGCCGCCGATTGCTTACTGCTGTTCGCCGTTC
>CAYGXB010000223.1:0-5589 GCA_964353605.1 uncultured Bacteriovoracaceae bacterium | reverse complement strand
TATTCTCCAAGACAATGGGACCAGAGTCCCCTCGCCCCTCGCTCGGGAGGGGAGAGGGAAAGGGAGAGGGGTGAAACAGACGGCCCTTAACCCCCTCACCCCAGCCCTCTCCCCCTTTTCAGGGGGCGAGGGGTACATGTACATCATGAGCGAAAAGTACGCTTCCGTGTGATGAACCATAAAATATAGGCAGAAAGGAGAGGCGGGGAAGGGGAAATTCAGCAATCAGGGGCCGGAATCATTGGGGAGCTCTCTCTTGAGCCTTTTAAAAGCATACCTGCATTCAATCGGCGCATGCCTACAATCTCTTCTTTTCTTTCTGCTGCCCACTGCCTGCTGCCTATTCTCCTTGATTTCCCGGTTGCGCTTGATATTATGCTCTTCAGGCTGACCATGGAGGAAAAATGCGCATATTGTCCTGGAACGTGAACGGGTTGCGTTCAATATACAAGAAAGGATTTGTCCCCTGGGTTGAACAGGTACAGCCGGATATCCTGTGCATTCAGGAGACGAAAGCGAGTCCCGCGCAGCTCAAGCAGGACTTGACGGAAATCAGCGGCTACCGCAGCTATTTCGCCTCTGCTGTTAAAAAAGGCTACAGCGGCGTGGCCCTGTATACGCAGCATGCACCCGATGAGGTACGATACGGGATCGGCAACGAACGATTCGACCAGGAGGGCCGCATGATCATCGCCCATTACAAGGATTTCATCCTCTACAACGTCTATTTCCCGAACGGCAAGGCCTCCACGGAGCGGCTCAAGTTCAAGATGGAATTCTATGACGCCTTCCTCGAGCATGTGCAGAGGCAAAAGGGATTAGCTAAGGGGCTCATCATCTGCGGGGACGTGAACACGGCCCACACCGAGATCGATCTCGCCCGGCCGAAGGCAAACGAGAAGGTGTCCGGATTCCTCCCCGCGGAAAGGGCCTGGATAGACAAGTTCCTCGCCAGCGGCTATGTCGACACCTTCCGGCTTTTCACCAAGGAGGGCGGCCACTACACGTGGTGGGACCTGAAATCCGGGGCGCGGCAGAGGAATGTAGGCTGGAGGATCGATTACTTCTATGTGAGCTCTGACGTGGCGAAAAGGGTGAAAGCCGCATGCATCCTACCCGGTGTCATGGGATCGGACCACTGCCCCATCGGTATCGAGCTTTTAGAATAGGGAATCGCAGCAATTATCGAACCCATTCTATTTTGTGCTTGTAATTAAAAAACTTCTGCAGTATAGAGGGCACCAAGACACGTAACACCAAGCTCCACATCAAGACACACAAGCACATTGTGTGCGTGCACTTAAAACGAACATCATACAAAGAGAGGAGGAGGATATGAAGAAGTATGTATGGGGGTTGGCAGCAATCGCAATCATGGTTATCGGTTTTGCACTTCCGAGCCAGGCGGCTTCATTCAAGGTCGGCGATACTGACTGGACCCTGGGCGGGAGCGCACGGTTGGATGTAGGTTGGCGTTCGCAGGACCTCGGCGAGACTCGGACAGAATTCGGGATCGGAGCAGAGGATAAGAACAAGGATTTCTTCCTGACTGTGCCCTCGGATACCCGTATATTCGCCAAGGCGGTGAACGGGAACTTGACCGGCTACACCGAGTTGGGTCTTTCCCCCGGCAATGCGGCTTGGGACATCGCTGCTGAGGTAAAGGTACGCCACGTTTACCTGGGCTACGACATGGGCGGCGGCAACAGTCTCCTCCTCGGTCAGACCTGGACCTGCGTGGCCGAGGACTCCCCCAACCAGAGGCTCTATGACGACAACGGGCTCATGGGCGTCGGCGATCTCTACCTGGGCCGGCATCCCCAGATCCGCTTCATCCACACCCAGGACAAAATGACCTTCCAGGTGGCCATCGAGGACAGCAGGGCCACTGTATTGACGGATGATTTTATTGATACTCTGTGGGAATTCACTGGTGGAAATTTAGTTTTGGATCATCCTTGCTACCTGATCGAAGACGTCACCCCGGCGATTGCCCTGAGCCTCTCCTACGACGGCGGTTCCTTCGTCATCACCCCGAGCCTCTATGCTCAGCAGTTCACGCTCAAGGCTGACGAAGTAGAAGAAAACGAGGATGGTGATTACGTAGCCTTGGAGGGCCTTGACGATATCAAGGTCACTTCCTATGTTTTGGCCTTGGATGCCGCCCTGAAATTCGAGGGTCTCACCCTCTCGGGCGAGGCCTGGTGGGGCCAGAATGTCGCCCTGATCGGCTATATCACCAACGCTGGGAATCCGGTCTTCGGATATCCGGTTCCTGATCTTGAATCTGGGTACTTTGACGATGATGATACTGCAACTAACGACTTTGACATAACGGACGTCAAGAGCTATGGCGGCTGGCTGCAGCTCGCGGCACCGCTCAAGCCGGGCACCCTGTATGTCGGTGCAGGGTACCAGAAGGCCGAGTCCGGGATAGATATTGATGAGGTGAGCATTGACGATTATACAGCCATGGGCTTCTTCATCAACTACGAGTACCCGATCGCCAAGAATTTTACCATGACCCCGGAGGTCGCCTACCTTGACTATGGCAAATTTAAGGGCAGTTCAGTAGAACTTGTTGAAACGGAAGAAGTGACTACTGACTGGGACTTAAAGTTGGGCAAGGATTGGTTCTTCGGCGTGCACTTCCAGTACGACTTCTAATTGATGCATTGATCCATCAAAAAGCCGTGCGCCGAAATCGGCGCACGGCTTTTTTTGTGCCAAGGAAAGTTTATTGCCGGCACATCCAATGCAGCTATCCGGTAAAACTGTGAGCTTTTTAAAAAGGGGCTGGACTTTTGCCGGGATAGGCTTATCTTTCTCTGCATGATCGCCAGCGTACGGTCAGCGACGCTCTGGGGCACACAAGCCCTCGGCATCACGGTCGAGGCGGACGTGCACAACGGCCTGCCCACCTTCTCCATCGTGGGGCTCCCCGACAACGCGGTGAAGGAGAGCCGGGACCGGGTGCGGTCTGCCATCATCAATTCCGGCCTCGAATTCCCGCCCTTAAGGATCACGATCAACCTCGCGCCGGCGGATGTCAGGAAGGAGGGCGGCATGTTCGACCTCCCCATTGCCGTGGCCATCCTCGCCGCCCTCGGCGTCGTGGCCAAGGAAAAGGCCGGGGAGTATCTCCTGGTCGGGGAGTTGGGCCTCACCGGTTCGGTCCGATCGACGCGGGGGGTGATATCGGCCGCATTCTTGGCAAGGGAGAAAGGGCTCAAGGGGATCATCTGCCCGAAGGCAAACGCAAAAGAGGCGCTCCTCTCAGGGGCTTTTGTATGGCCGGTCAAGGACCTCAAGGAGGCGATCCAGATCATTCTGGAGGGACGGCCCGGCGTAGTCGCGGGCGAAATGGATGTACCGGAGCAAGGGAAGGAACAGCCGGATCTCTCGGAGGTCACGGGGCAGGCCCTCCCGAAGCGGGCGTTGCAGATCGCTGCGGCGGGCGGGCACAACATGCTCATGATCGGCCCGCCCGGGGCGGGAAAATCCATGCTCGCCAAGCGGCTGCCGTCCATCCTGCCGCCCCTTTCGCGGGAGGAGGTGCTCGCGTGCACGCGGATATATTCCGCAGCGGGGAGACTGCCGCGCAACTCGATCATCTCCGCACGGCCCTTCCGGTCGCCGCACCACACCATTTCCGATGCCGGGCTCATCGGCGGAGGCGGGGTGCCTTCGCCGGGGGAGGTGACCCTGGCGCACAACGGCGTCCTCTTCCTGGATGAACTTCCGGAGTTCAGCCGCAGCGCGCTGGAGGCCATGCGGCAGCCCATCGAGGACGGCGAGGTGACGATCTCGCGGGCGGCCGCGGCCGTGACCTTTCCGGCCCGCTTCCAGCTCATTGCGGCTATGAACCCCTGCCCCTGCGGGTTCAAGGGGCACCCGGGAAAGGAGTGCCGCTGTACTCCGACGCACATCGCGAAATATCTCGCCAAGGTTTCCGGGCCGCTTTTGGACCGCATCGATCTTTATGTCTGGGTGGATCCCGTGGATGTGGACAGCGTATTAAACAGGACCCCGGGCGAGGCGTCGCAGGCGATGCGTGAAAGGATCCGCATGGCCATGGAACATGAGCTTACACGAGGATGGTACAACGCGCGCATACCAGACAATGGGCTCGAGACCATCTGTCCCCTGGAAAAGGGATGCCGCATGATGCTCGCCGCTGCCATGCGACAGTATCACCTGAGCATGCGGGGGTACAAGCGGGTAATCAAGGTAGCGCGGACCATAGCTGACCTGGACGGTGCAGCCTCGATTGCGGAGCAGCACCTGGCCGAGGCGCTCCAGTACCGGCCGGAGCTGGACGCGTTCTAGATCATCTTCCTGCAGACTCATCCTCAGTCTCCCTCCTTTTTTAAGGGAAGAAAAACACGTTTCCAGATCAGGAGATAAGATCCCTGTCTGAGTCAAACGGGCGCACACGAGCTTCACCCTGCACGACTGGGTAATCTATTTCCTTCCCCGTGGAGAAAATTATTTCACATTTAGAGTTTAAAATCATGGGTGTTCTTTATGAGATATTTAATTAAATCATAATATCAATATATTATAAAAATATTATGCCTCAAAAAAGTAGGCATACATTTTGCTCAACCGAGGTAGCGAATCCATCTACATCGAAGGAGGAAACAATGGGCATTGTGGATAGAATTAAGGGGAGGTCACAACAGGTTGCAATCAATCTCGCATCGGAACGCATCATCGGGTATGTGCAGAAGTCACCGGAGAAGAACTTCGACAAGATGATGAAAACCTTGGCCCTGCTTGGCGGGACATTCGGGAGCCCCAAGCCTTTCAATGATTTCATGAACTGGCTCAACCGCAACCCTGGAAGCCGGCAGTGGTTCATCAACCTCATGCAGAAGGATCGGGCCCAGGTTGCCAACGTCATCAAGATTCTCTTCGGCAACTGCTCGCTGAAGTGGACCAAGATGAGCAATGAACTCCAGGCCAAGCACGGATTCACCTCGCCCTATTCCGTCCTCGTGAGCCCCACCATGCGGTGCAACCTCAAATGCAAGGGCTGCTATGCGGAGAACTACAAACGCGGCGATGATTTGCCGAACGAGTTCTTCGACAGCATTATCGTCCAGGGCAAGGCACTGGGCACGTATCTCTATACGATACTCGGCGGGGAGCCGTTCGTACGGTTTAACGACATTGCCGCGATGGCGCAAAAACACGCTGACTGCCTGTTCCAGGTCTTCACCAATGGCACCTTGATCACGGAAGAGATCGCGGATAAGATCGCCGAACTCAAGAACATCATCATCGTCTTCAGCGTGAACGGGGACAAGGACGAGATCGACTTCATGCGGGGCCCTGGCGTCTATGAGAAAGTGATTGCCTCCATGGATATGCTCAACCAACGCAACCTCATGTTCGGTATGTCCTTGGTCCTTACCTCACGGAACCACGGGCTCATGACGAGCGAGGCATTCTATAAGAGCTGGGAGCGGAAGAATGTCATGTTTGCATGGAACTTCCTCTTCATGCCCGTGATCAAGAACGTCGATCTCTCCCTCATGCCGACCCCGGAGCAACGGGTGACGTATGGCGAGTACATCAAGGAAT
>CAYGXB010000222.1:0-5592 GCA_964353605.1 uncultured Bacteriovoracaceae bacterium | reverse complement strand
ACCAGCTCTCCGGCGGACAGCAGCAGCGGGTGGCCATCGCACGCGCGCTCGTCAACGACGCCCCGCTCATCCTCGCCGACGAACCCACCGGCAACCTCGACACCAAAACCAGCCAGGAGATCATGGAGCTCTTCGTCAAGCTCAACCAGGAGAAGGGCATCACCATTATCCTTGTCACCCATGAAGCCGATATAGCCGTCTTTAGTAAGCGCAGTATCCGCTTCCTGGATGGCAAGGTGACCGGCGACGAGGTAAAAAACCGATGATCAGCATCACCTCCACCCTCAGGATCTCGCTGCGAGCGCTCTGGGTGAATAAGATGCGCTCCGCGCTCACCATGCTGGGGATCGTCATCGGCGTCGGGGCCGTCATCACCATGCTGGCTGTCGGTACGGGGGCGAGCAACAAGCTCGCCAAGGAGGTCGCGAACGTGGGGAGCAACCTCATCATCGTCGTGCCGGGGAGCACCACACAGGGTGGGGTACGCATGGGGTTCGGCTCCCAGGCCACCCTGACCCAGGCAGATGCGGATGCCATCGCCCGGGAATGCAGCGCAGTCCAGGCTGTAGCCCCCTTTGTAAACACGGCGGCCCAGGCGGTGGCCGCAAACCAGAACTGGGCCACAGGTATCATCGGGACCACTGCCGGCATGCTCGAGGTCCGCGACTGCGGGCTGAGCTCAGGACGCAATTTCACCGATCAAGATATCCGCAACGCCACCAAGGTCTGCCTCCTCGGTCAGACCGTCGTGGAAAACCTCTTCGGCAACGATGACCCGGTAGGCAAGATCATCCGCATCAAGAAGGTCCCCTTCACCGTTGTCGGGGTCATGGAAGAGAAGGGCCAGTCGCTGGGAGGCCAGGATCAGGATGACGTCATCTACATCCCGCTGACCACGGCCCAGAAGAGGATCACGGGCAAGGCCATCCCCGGCCAGGTGGGGCACATCTTCGTCAAGGCCCGGAGTACGGAAGACCTGCCTAGGGCAGAATCGCAGATTAACGAGCTCCTTAGGCAGAGGCACCGTATCGGTCCTAACAAGGAGGAGGACTTCACCGTGCGCAACCTCACCCAGATGCTCCAGATGGCCCAGCAGTTCGCCAATGTCATGACCCTGCTTCTGGGCGCCATCGCCTCGGTCTCGCTCGTGGTCGGCGGCATCGGCATCATGAATATCATGCTCGTCTCCGTCACGGAGCGAACCAGGGAGATCGGCATCCGCATGGCTGTGGGCGCCAAGGCGCGCGACATCCGCCTCCAGTTCATCATCGAGGCCATGACCCTTTCTCTGATCGGCGGCATCGCGGGCATCATCCTCGGCGCCATCTGCTCGACCATCATCTCGAAGATCGCTGGATGGCCCACCGTTGTCTCACCGCTCTCCGTGGTCCTGGCTTTCGGCTTTGCCGGCCTCATCGGCATCTTCTTTGGCTTCTACCCGGCTTATAAGGCCTCGCTCCTCAATCCCATCGACGCCCTTCGATACGAGTAGGCCTCGTGAGTACCTGTCCGGTGAAGATCTATCTTGAGCTTCCCTAGCACCCCGGGGGGGGACCAAGCATTTATTGCATGGAAGAACTCTGTGTAATGTTGAGGGATCAATGCCATGGTCAACAGTCTTTTGATTTGGCCGCTGCACAGATGAATGCGATGAGGGGTGACGGCCAATTAATAAAAAAAAGGCCGCCAATCCTTGAAATGGTTGTCTGTTTAAAGCGTTAAAAGTAAGCGTACCCTTTCCCTTGGTGGGAGAGGCAAGGTTCTGATCAGGACAACTCTCGTCGGAGCCAACCGTCAGGTCATCTGAACCCTCTGTCGGAGATCGGCCAGGAGCTCGGCCGGCACCGTAGTGGAAACATCGACGAGCTCGACCCGTGGCACGGTGCCGAAGATCCCAAACGCGGCATTCAGGGTGGGGTCGTCCCAGATGGTGTTCACTTCGTACTGGTGAAGAGTCTGCGTAAACAATGCCTGACACGGCCCACCGAGCATGAATACACAGAACCGGTTGAAGGTGCTCACGCTCAGCTCGCCCATCTCGTAGGGGTCTTTGAACCCGGTCTTCTCGCTTGCCGGGGTGAGCTCGCGGCCTATGAGGAGCCAGGCGAGCGAGACCATGTCATGTGCGAGAAGGTTGACAGAGGCGATCACGAGCCCGGTCTCCGGTTCGAGCACGTACCCGCTGTCCGGTCCCATGGTGGTCTGCACCTTCGTGGCCGTGGTGAGCGTAAGCCGGAGCTTATCAGCTATGGAGGGCACGGTGTTGATCCCGACGTGCTTCTCGAAGAAGGTCGCGGCATCCCGGTGATATTCCAGCCGTGAATCTGTGCGCATGTAGCCCACAGCAGCCTTGAGTCCGAGTGTCACCCCGGCGATCATATGTCTGCTCGTGCGGGGCATGAGCACGATGTGGTCGACCTCTTTGAGGATGGCCGGGACCATGATCCCGTTCTTCCATCGGGTACCGGCCTTTGGACCGTCCTCGAAGAAGGCATTCCAACCGTGCTCCTCAGGAAAATACAGTTCAGCACCGGCTCCCAAAGCCGTTTGGTAGATTCCATTCTTGTGCATGAGCGCGCGGGTAGATCCCCGTACTCCACCCTCGGAAAGCTTCACATGCGCTATCCCCGCCGTATCTATCACGATCACCCTGCCCGCACCCTTTTCCTTGAGGAGGGCTGCCATGCTGGCGATGCTCGCCGGGTGCGTGGTCGCGGGATATTTTTCACCCGAGTTGTTCACCGGCTTGATAAGCACGGTATCCCCGGGGTTGAGCCAGGAGAAGTCTGTGGCCACCTCGGCGGCATGGCGCACGGCCAGGGCGATGGCCGCATCCGATGCCCCTTTTGACACCCCTGCGATGAGCACTGGGCTGGGGTCGGTGGATAGGGGGTATTTTCAGGTAAGAACGCCTCCGGCACCTGCTGATGTTGCATGTGCTTGCCCCGCATGTGCTGGGAGAATTGAGGCCGCCGCTGCACCCATACCGGCCTTCAAGAGATCTCTCCTCGTGATGTCCATACCTCCTCCTTTGGAAATAATATGTGCTTTTAGTGAATATACTATGATATCATAAGAAGATCATGGATAGCAAACAAGAGCATAGAACGAGAACGTTAATCAATCCATTCGTCCCCTTTGACGCATCCCTTGAAGTTATAGGCTGCCTCGTTTTATCGTTGCCTGGTGATGCGAAGCGGCATTTGACCTCCTGGAGGGTGTATAGAATGCGGACTAGGCGGGCGAATGTTGAGGGGATGATGTCGCCTTGAAGAAAGGCATAGGGATGTGGGCTTGACTGACCATATGTCAGCGTTATTTTGTCCTGTATTGACACTTTTCGGAGGTTATGTATGGGCAATGTGCAGATCTTAGGGATCGATGCAGGCGGTACCATGACCGATACCATCCTCATCGATGCAACCGGACGCATGGTCATCGGCAAAGCGGCCACCACCCCCCATGACGAGTCCATCGGTTTCATCACCTCCCTCAAGGACGCGCTGAGCTACTGGGACCTGAAACTCGACGACTCGGTCAAGATGCTCGACGCCGGCATCTACTCGGGTACGGCCATGCTCAACACCCTCATCCAGCGCCGGGGGAAGAAGGTGGGACTCCTCATTACCAAGGGCCTCGAAGACTATCTCCTCATGGAGCGCGGCGTCCAGACCTACCTCGGTTACCACTATTCGGACCGGCTCCATTCCGTCACCCACGTTCACAACCCGCCGCTGGTTCCCCGCAGATGGGTCAAAGGCATCGGCGAGCGGGTCGACATGTTCGGCACGGAGGTCATCCCCCTCTATGAGCATGAAGTCAGGCAGGCTGCGAACGAGCTCATCGACGAGGGGGTTGAGGCTATCTGCGTCTCGTTCACCTTCTCTTATGTGAACCCGATGCACGAGCGTCGCGCGGAGGAGATCGTCAGGGAGGTGATGCAGGGCAGGGGGGTCGAGATCCCCATCTACATCTCGAGCCGGGTACAGCCTGTCATGCGCGAGTATTCGCGCCTCAACTGCTGTGTTATCGAGGCCTATGCCGCCGACCCGTCGCGCAAGCACCTCATGAGGATCGAGGACGAGCTCAAAAAAAGCGGGTTCAGGCGCCGGCTCCAGATCATGACCGCCCACGGCGGGGTCGTGAACGTGCGTGCGGCCAAGGCATTCCAGAGCCTCACTTCCGGACCAATCGGCGGTATCATTGGCTCGAAGTACGTGGCTGACCGACTCGGGATCAAGAACGTCATCTGTACCGACATGGGCGGGACGAGCTTCGATGTCGGCCTTATCACCGAGGGTGTCTTCGCCATCAATCCCGAGCCGGATATAGCCCGCTTCAAGATGAACCTCCCCATGGTGGCGGTAAACTCCATCGGCGCGGGCACCGGCACCTACATCAAGGTCGACCCGATCTCCAACCGCGTCGAGCTGGGGCCCGAGAGCGCCGGCGCCGACCCCGGCCCGGTGTGTTACGGGAACCAGAAGGAGCGCCCCACTATCTGTGACTGCGACGTCATCTGCGGGATCATCAACCCGGACTACTACCTCGGCGGCTCGATCCGGATCTACAAGGACCTCGCCATGATGGTCTTCAAGGAGAAGATTGCGGATAAGTTGGGGCTCGATGTATACGAGGCAGCCAGTGGCATGATCGAACTCGTTGAGACCCAGATGCGTGACCATCTTCACGCCATGGTGCTCGGTCGAGGCTTCGAGACCTACGAATATTACCTCTCCGCCTATGGAGGCGCCGGGCCGATGCACTGCGCCAACTATTGTAAAGGTCTCAACTTCAAAGGTGTCATGATCCCCTCGTGGGCCCCGGCCTTCTCCGCCTTCGGTTGCACCTGTGCCGACTACCAGCACCGTTCCGACAAATCCACCTTAGTTATGTTTCCGTTTGGCATCGACGACATGACCAAGGTCATCCTCGGATCCATGCTCAACACCCAGTGGGCGGAGCTTAAGGAAGGTCTCGAGAAGGAGTTCCTGACCGAGGGGTATACGCCTGATGATATCCACTACACCCCATTTGTGCGCATGAGCTACACCGGCCAGCTCGACTCACTCGAGGTGAAGAGCCCCACGCTGACGATCACCCAGACCTCCGAGGTTGACGAGATCATCAGCAATTTCGAGACCCTCTATGAGAAGGTCTTTGCCCGCGCTGCGAAGTTTCCCGAGGCGGGCTACCTGGTGAGCGATGTGGTCCTGACCGCCATGGTGGACACGGTCAAGCCAGCCCTGCCAAAGTCACCCAAGGCAAGCTCCAAGCCGGCGCGCAACTCCAGGAAAGGCACCCGCGATGTCTATTGGAAAGGTACCTGGAAGAAATTCATCATCTGCGAGATGGACTTCATCAAACCGGGCAATATCATCAATGGGCCGTGCATCATCGAGCACCCGGCCACGACTTTGGTCGTGCCGCCGGATTACCAGGTCTCTATGGATGAATATCGCATATTCTGGCTGGAATAAAAAAGGGGATGGATGAAATCAAAAAAGCTGAATCCCTCCCTTTGTCTCAAGGGTGGGCAGGCTCCGCCGACAAGGCCGTCCGCCGATCAATTTGTCGAAGCGGGCGGCCCTG
>CAYGXB010000221.1:0-5592 GCA_964353605.1 uncultured Bacteriovoracaceae bacterium | reverse complement strand
GGGCTCAGAAACGTAAAGATATTCACCTTCGGCCCGCGCCCGCATGATTTCCTGGCCTGCAATGCGCCCATCAAACCCCTTTACGGGCTGGGTGTCGAGATCATGGAAAACAGCGAGCTCGATCTGTACCATATCTTTCAATCCGCCCAGGGAAACCGTGAGATTGAGGCCATCGCCAAAGACATGGCCAAAGAACTCGGCGCCGGGAACCCCTATCCGGATCTTTTAGGTAAGCTCGCGCAGTATGAGCTGGCCTTGACGCGTTTCCTGGAAGATAACCTCGGCGCCTGCACCTATGGCATCATGGCCAACAAATGCTGGCCGACGTTTGAAAAATACTTCGGTTTCGTGCCTTGTTATGTCAATTCCAGATTCGCAGGCCGCGGGATACCCGTGGCCTGCGAGGTGGATATATACGGTGCATTGAGCGAATATATGGCAAGTTGTGCGACGATGCTCCCGGCCACGCTTCTGGACATCAACAATACCGTGCCCGCGGATATGGTGGCCCAGGCCGGCAAGGCGACAAAAGGATACCGCCCGAGCGATCTGTTCATGGGATTCCATTGCGGCAACACTCCGTCATCCTGCCTAGCCGGGGCAGCCTTGAAACACCATCTCATCATGCATCGGCTCATCGAACCTGGGAAAGAACCGGACATCACCCGCGGCACCATGGAGGGGACCATCAAGCCTGGGGATGTGACCATCTTCAGGCTGCAATCCACGGACGATACGCGCCTGAAATCGTACGTGGCCGAGGGCGAGGTGCTGGATATCGATCCCAAGTCATTCGGCAGTATCGGCGTCTTCGCCATTCAAGAGATGGGCAGGTTCTATCGCCATGTACTCATCGAGCAGCGATTCCCGCACCACACGGCGATTGCGTTTAGTCATGCCGGAAAGGCCCTCTTCTCCGTGGTAAGAATGCTGGGGTTATCCGACGTGTACTATAACTTCCCGCAAGAGAGGCTTTATCCGACTGAGAATCCATTTGCCTGAGGTCAGGGTGTAATGAAAAAATTCATGCTTCCCATCCTCCCTGAATCTTCAGGGTGGCTAGATATTTGCAGAGTGCGCATGGAGTTAATCACCTGCTATTTCATGAGTGGGTTGTTTACCACATCATAATAGTATGATAATTATTCCGACACGGCATGCTTCATTGGGTTGAAGAGAATTCCGATACAGGGCACCTTAAATTCCGGTGTGCCACTGAAGAGTGCTGTCAAGTGGGTGTCTTGCTCAATACGATTAAAAAAAGTTGTGTGGCTTGCCCGTAACCGATGCCATATGTAGCAATGGATTGGCTTTTGATACGGCATATATTAGAAGGGGATTAACGCATGTATACGATACAATTGAAGATGGTACCCGGGGAATGGGGCGCTCTGAAATTTACCGACCACCTGACCAAGGAGCAGATTGATGCGAAGGCCAGGAGCCTGCTGATGCAGATGTGTCTCGAGGAAAAGATCGGGCAGATGTCGGGAGATGCACCCCTTTTCTCCTTTCCTGCGATGCGAGATCTGTGGGCATACAACAGCCGTGCCATTCCGGCCGGTGAGAACCTCCGCCTCGGCATCCCCGGCATCCGCTTCAGCGACGGCCCGCGCGGAGTGATGATGTACCACTCGACCTGTTTCCCGGTTTCCATGGGACGCGGCGCCGCATGGGACGTCGAGCTCGAGGCGCGGGTGGGCGACGCGATCGGCGTCGAAGCCCGCTCGCAGGGCGCCAATTTCTTTGGTGGCGTGTGCATCAACCTGCTGCGCCACCCGGCCTGGGGGCGCGCACAGGAGACGTACGGCGAAGACCCGTTCCACCTGGGGGAGATGGGCGCCGCCCTTGTGCGGGGCGTGCAGAGGCACATCATGGCCTGCATCAAGCATTATGCCCTGAACAGCATGGAGAACGCCCGCTTCAAGGTGGATGTGCGCGTGAACGAGCGCACCTTGCATGAGATCTACCTGCCGCACTTCCAGCGTTGCATCGAGGAAGGGGCGGCCTCGGTCATGAGCGCCTACAACAAGGTGAACGGTACCTTCTGCGGCCACAATACTCACCTGCTGCGCGACATCCTGAAGCGTGACTGGGCCTTCGAGGGCTTCGTCATGTCCGACTTCCTCTTCGGGATCCGCCATGCCAAGGCCGCCGTCTTGGGCGGCCTGGATATCGAAATGCCCTTACAGATGCACTACCACAGGAACCTCGCAAAACTGGTCAGGAATGGAAAGGTCTCCGAGTCCGTGATCGATGAGGCGGTGCTGCGCATCCTGCGGCAGAAGATACGCTTTGCGCAAATCGGTGAGCCAGAGCGCTACGGCCCGCATACCGTAGCTTGTGCAGAACATCGGGCCTTAGCGCGTGAGGTGGCACAGAAGTCGATTGTCCTGCTCAAGAATGAGGTATTAGCGAATGGCAAACCCTTGCTCCCCCTCGCTCCGGCAAAGGTCAGACGCGTCGCACTCATTGGCAAACTGGCAGCAATCAAAAATATTGGCGATCGCGGCAGCAGCGGTGTCCGGCCGCCCAACGTCGTGACGCCGTTGGAAGGCATGCGGGCGGCTGCGGGGAAAGACATCGATATCGTCTTTGATGATGGGCGGAATACCACTGCCGCCGTGCAGAAAGCACGCGCGGCGGATGCCGCGATCGTCATCGCTGGACTCACCCACAAAGATGAGGGCGAATACCTCTTCTTCCTGGGTGGCGGCGACAGGGATTCCCTCACCCTGCGCCCTCACGACGAGGCCTTGATCCTGGCCGTGGCTGCTGCCAACCCGAACACAGCCGTCGTACTCATGGGCGGGAGCGCTGTCATCACCGAAGCGTGGCGGCATAAGGTCCCCGCCATCCTGATGGCGTGGTATCCGGGCATGGAAGGCGGGCATGCCCTGGCCGACATCCTATTCGGCAAGGTGAACCCCAGCGCCAAGCTGCCGTGCGTCTTTCCAAAATCCGAAAAGCAGCTCCCGTTCTTCGACAAGCACGCCACATCCATTGAGTACGGCTCCTATCACGGCTATCGATTGATGGACAAAAACGGGTATGAGCCCGCCTTCCCCTTCGGATTCGGCCTGAGCTACACGACGTTTGCGTACCGGAACCTTGAGCTCGACCAGAACGAGGTCGCCGCGGATGGCACCCTGCGGGTCAGCGTCGAGATCGCCAATACCGGCACTCTAGCCGGCGAGGAGATTGTCCAGCTGTATGTCGGATACGTGGGGTCACGTGTGGAGCGGCCGGTAAAGGAATTGAAAGGGTTCGCCAAGGTGAAACTCGCACCGGGCGAAACGAAGCGGGTCGCGATCGCGCTGCCGGCTAACCGGCTTGCGTATTACGATGAACAACTTCCGGGCTGGAGGATCGAGCCGATCGCCTACCGGGTATATGTCGGCCCGTCATCCCGGTCGGAAGATCTACTGACGGCACAGTTTCACATCCGGGGCTGATGAATAAGCTCACAATTTTGCAGAACAGCAAAATTGGACGCGCCGAAGGCGCGCCCTCAGGGAGAGGATTAGGGATGGTCCAAGCCAAAGCCCCCATTCCCTCTGGATCTTCAGGGGGGCTAGACGTCTGGCCCCCCTCAAGGGAGGTTGGGGGATTGAGCTTTTAGAGGAGGTGAATCATGTCTGAAAAGATCACGCGCAGAAGTTTCTTGAAGAAGAGCGCCGCGGCCATCGGGGGTATCGCCGCGGCCACGGTGGGGGTGGAGGTCGTAACGCCCCTAGTCGCGAAGGAAAAGCTGGAGTTCGACGCCAATGACAGCCTGTGGGCTCAAGCCCAGCAACCAAAGAACAAGCCGCTCAACACGGACATCGAGGCGGATGTGGCGATCATCGGGGGCGGATACACGGGGCTTTCCGCCGCCTATCACTTGGCGAAGCGCTTCCCGGAAAGGACCATCGCCCTCTTTGAGGCCAAAGGGGTGGGGCAGGGGGCTTCCGGGAGGAATGGGGGCATGATCCTGCCCCAGCCGAGCAACGACTATATGGCGATATACTCGGACCCCCAATCCCATAAGCTCACCTACGATGTCACCGTGAAGAATTTTAATGAGCTAGAAGCCCTCATCAAGGCGCAGGGAATGGATTGCGAACTGGACCGGAAAGGGATCCTGCTCGTGATCGTTCAGGAGAAGCAGGTGGAGGAATTCCGAAAGTATAGCGAACAGGCACGATCGCTCGGTATCCCCGTAGAATTCTGGGATCGGGAGCGCACGCGCAAAGAGATCGGGACAGATGCCTACTTTGCATCCGTTTACGAACCCAACGGAGGAGAAGTGCATCCCATGAAACTGGTGTACGCCCTCAAGAAGGCGGCCGAGACGGCGGGCGCGCATATCTATGAAGACAGCCCCGTCCTGGAGGTGCAGGAAGGCGAGGTTGTCCGCCTCACGGTAGGGGAGCAGAAACGCCAGGTCACTGCCAAGGCACTTGTCCTTGCCACGAATGGGTACACGTCGAAGCTGGGGTACTTCAGGAACACCGTGATGGCGGTTCACACCCAGTTGGCCGTGACGCCGCCGCTGACCGATGCGGTCTTTGCCGAGATCGGATGGAAAAACAGGATCCCCTTTTCCGACACCCGGAATATCCTCTACCACGCAGGCAGCACCAGGGACAACCGGATCATGATCGGCGCCGGACATGTGGACTATTTCTTCAACAACGGCGTGGTCTACAAGGGGAACATACGGGAGGTACACGATCTCCTCAAGAAGGAGCTGGTCAGGATTTACCCCAAGCTCGCCAAGGTCGACTTTGAATACATCTGGAACGGCGTCATGGGCTTCACCCTGGATTTCAACCAGGCCTTGGGGGTGACGGGAAAACACAAGAATATCTACTATGGTCTTGCCTACTGCGGCCATGGGGTCAATCTTTCCACCCTGTTCGGGAAGATCATTGCCGATCTCTATGCCGGCGAGGGCGCACAGTGGGAAAACACCACCTTCATCAAACGCCGTCCCATCCCGCTCCCTCCAGAACCGCTCAAATGGGTGGGTGTTCAGGCCAATATCGCCTACTACAAAATGCTCGACGAAATGGGGATGGGGGCGAGGACATGAGCGGGTGATGAGCAAAAGAATGACACAAAGCTCATCCCCCCATCCCCCTGCATCTTCAGGGGGGCTGGCGCCTTCGGGGCAGGAGCGTAGAGCCTGCTAAGGACAATCGGTTGGTTGATCCTGGGTCACTTCGACGCGATCTTCACTGCCTGAAGCCTCCCGCCAAAATCGCAGCCACACCCTTCAGGGCGATCCGACCCTGGAACAAAAGATCGCCCTGAAGGGTGTGGCTGCAGGAACGGCCAGGGTCGATTTCAATAGACGTCAGATATCTGGTGTACTTATTTATTGATGGACGTCCCTATCCTTTCACAATGACCTAATGTCAGCGATCAGCGGCGGCGATGAGCCGTCCGCTGGAGAGGGAACCCAGGAAACCCGCACACACGTGAGGATGTCCAATAAATGAGAAGATAATCATTGCGATACTTGCTCACTCTCTATCAAATCTCATTATCTCATGGACGTCCCCGCCGGTTCCATTATACACTCCGATTTCACATAAATAGTTTCTT